>JBARRC010000219.1:0-7165 GCA_049644045.1 Phycisphaerae bacterium | reverse complement strand
GGCGTACCGCTACCGACTGCGATCGCCAACATCCTCTGGCTTTTCGCATCGGCGGGGATGGATGCCTCGTCAGTCGTGCGTCGCCTTGACGCGGAAGGCCGTGCGGAACCAAGCGTAGCCGGCTGCCGCCAGATGCTGCGCTACATGCTGGACGAAGCGGCACGTGCAGGCAGGCTCGACCTGCTGCGCCGTCCCCGTGTGCGTCAACCTGAGGAAGTTCTAGCGATGCTCGATCGGATTGACGCCACCATCGAACCTGCCGCTCGGAGAAATGGGCCTGTGACACGGCGTGACGACCAGTGAAGCGCTAGGTTGGGAGGGTTTGCAGTGAACGGTACAGCATCAGAGTTTCGCGTTTGGGTGCCAGAAAACGGCACAAGTAAAATCTGCGCGCAGCTTCGAGAAAGCCTGCGGCGTGAGGTTCCCGATTCCCTGGACGTCATGACCGACTTGGCCTGGCGGGGGGGCACGGCGACCAGAACACTGATCGTGCTTACTGCCGAAGAAGGGTCGCACGAAATGCTCATGTTTGGCTCCGACGACCTCGCAGAATTGGAGCAGGAGAACGGCAAGCCAGCACTGGCTACTGCTGGGGCAACGGAGAATCTGGTTCGCGTGCTCGACATCGTGGGACTGTACGACACGGATGTCGAAATCCCCATCGTCGTCAAGGCCGGCAGGCTTCACGCGATCTATCTCGTGCAACTGCCGTGATGCGATGGCGACCGAAGCGACCGACATACCGTGGAGCATCGCACTGTGTCTCGGCATCTGCGCCGTCGTTTGCATGGTCGCGGCGATGCGCGGTCTTGCCGAAGCTAGGCAACTTCTGTCGGACGCTTGGGAGTTGGTCCGCTGGAGCGAGGACTTTGCTCGTCGCTACCCGACGCACATCCCGTTTGCCCTCCCGACTAGGGATGACGCCCGCGCGGCAGATCCGGCCCAGGATGAGGCCACGACTTGTTGTGGACCGGAGCCCCCGAAGCCCGTCTTGCCGTCGGATCTTCTCCGGTTGGGTTGGAGCAGGATCATCGCCGAGGATGCCAACGGGGATCTTATCCCCTCCAACCACTCGCGTGCCCGGGCTTGGTCCGTCTTCGGCGCCGGTTTCGGTGCCTTCGGTGAGGGCACGGTGCGTTCGCAGGCCTATTACCGACGCCTGACGGAGATCCTCCGCGAGAGATACGGCGGACCGACCTTCGCCGCCTGGAATTCAGACCCGAGGCGAAACCTCTGCGAAGTTATTGGCGTTGCTTTGGAGGCGGAACGTCGAATGTCCGCGGAGAATCTCATCTCCGATGACGGTGACGATCCACCGCGGTGCCGGGCAAATCAACAATGACAAGGGGCGAGCCGGCCGCGAAGGCCCCATTCGGGGTCGGATTGCGGGTTTATGAACATTTCCCTGGAATTGTGCATGAATCTGCATCATCAGCCGCCGTTCAATCGGCCCGAGCGAGGCCGCTCCCGGAAATGTTCATGTTCTCGCAAGGAGACGAATCATGGCGACATCTTGGCAGATCGACGCTACGAAGATACTGGGCCGGGGCGAGATTGCCGTCGTCTTGGCGGACCTCAAGCGCCCGGCGAAGCGCCGATCGCCCAACACGCGGCAGAACCTGGTGATCTTCCGGCTCGCCACCTGCTGCGGACTGCGGGCATCTGAGATCGTGGGACTCAAGCTGGGCGATGTCCGCGTCGGCATCGCCCGGCCGTACCTACGGATTCCCAAGACGATCGCCAAAGGCGGCAAGGGCCGGCGCGTCCCCTTGTGGTGGGACGCACAAACCCTGGCCGACCTCACCGCGTGGCGGGAGGAGCGCGTCCGCCGGGGCGCAGGTACAGGCGACCCGTTCGTCTGCGCCCAGTCCCGCGCCGCCTACGGCAAGAGGCTCACCCGGCACAATGTAAGGTCGAGGTTCATCTCCATGTGCCGGATTCTCGGCACGGAGCGGCAGCGTGAGATCACAATCCACACCGGACGCCACTCCTTTGTCTCGCACGCCCTGGCGGGCCCCAACCCCCGGTCGCTGGCCGAGGTACGCGACGCCGCCGGCCACTCGTCGCTCGCGATCACCTCAATCTACACTCACGTCGCGATAAGCGACGACGGAGAGACAGGTGATCTGTTCGACTTCACACGGCGGCACGAGACCGGCGGGGCCTGACGCAACACGCCATGCGAAAGTACAGCCCCGGATGCACATCAAGGACGTCCAGCCTGCGCGTCGCTCGGTCGCCGAGCCGTGATCTTCGGGCGCGACCCCCGTCTCTCTCACCTTTGAACCCGATACCTCGCGATCCGACAGCGTGTGTCCCGGCGCTGCCCGCGTACTCCCATCGGGAAAAAGGGGTGGGGGTATGGGAACGGGGGCGGAGAAAAACCCCCTGCACGTTTTAAGGGGTATAGGTTTGGGCCGGCCAAAAAGGCCGCCGAAGCTGTTAACCCATGTCCGTCCATTTCAGGCGTGCAGTGCGGTATCCTGCCACTGTGCGCGCCCCCCCCTGCCAAACTGGGCCGGCGGGCGACACCTGTGCCGGCGGCACAGTGACATAACGCAACACTTTCGGCCACCAGGTTGTCTGGCGCCCACAGCGCGTAGATCCGGTGCCACCTTTTCGATTCGCCCCGAACAATCGCCTTGTGAGGCGCGAGGTGACGGCGTGTCGCCCCGCGCCCCGTTGCGTTAGTTGTTCTCCGGATTCCACCAACGCAGACGGTTCGGCATATCCAGATGCCCGCGTGCCGGCTTTTCGATGTCCGAATATCCGGAATCCGGATTTTTGGCTTCGAGCGGAGCGCTCAGCGGAGGCGCCGGCGGTTCGGGCACGACCAGCCGGACATTCGGACATTCGTTCTGAGTTTTGCGGCACGCCAGCAATTCCGCGGCTATTTTCCGGTTGCGGCGGAACTGGCGATCCCCTTGGCTTGTCGCCTCCATGTAACGTTTGCACCACTCTTCCTCTGGAAAGCGCTCCATGATGTCGATCAGCGTGACCACGGCGTCCGGCACACCGAATACCTTAGCGACCTGTTCGTACAAACTGTCGCCGTCTTCGATGCTATCGTCCAGGTCCCGAATCTTCCCCAACATTCGCAGGGTCGGCATCACCGCCAATGTTTCCATGAGGTCGATGAGTTTCCGGTCTTCCGGAAAGTACTCCCGCATATAGGCTATGGCCTGCGACTTGTCCGGCTGAAAAGAAAAGTGGTGACATCTGTCCAGCACCGCGGCCAGGTCGCCCTCGTTTTTCTTCGGCAAAGAATTGAGAAGAATCAACACCTTCGCCGTGGTTCGGAAACTCGTCGGTCGTCCCTCCAGCAGGGGCGTGCTCGTCCCCCATCGAAGCGTGCTTGTCCCCCTTTCGCAGAGGTTCTTGAGAAGATCAAGAAACGTTTTGTCGCGTAGCAGCGCCGCAACGTCGTCGAACACCACAGGGATGTGGGGGGCATCGCAGATGCGCTTGTAAATCTCAAGCGGAGTCTGCCTCGCCGAGAACCAATGATGAGGCCTGTCACGAAGCAACTGCTGCGCCGTCCAAGTCTTGCCCACGCCCGGCGTCCCAAGGACGATGAGGCTTTTGATCCTGCGAAACGCCCATCCCTTCATGTAGGCGTAGAACCCCTTGTACTCTGTGAACACTGGTATCTTCATACTTGTTTCCTTCCCCTGGTCATGTTAGATCCAGGAAATTGAACACTCGGCGTCCGCTACGCAGCGAACGCCATTCCTCATACTTATACTCCGCTCGCCGTTGGGCTCAGGTCGCCTGCGGAGACCCATGCGCTCCTCGCGCAGGGAACCGGCGCCAATGCCATTTACCGCCTTGTTTTGTCTCTTTTTCTGTCGTAGGCACGGCCCCGCCATCCCGGTCTCGCCGGGTCTTTTGGCGCCCGGGTCGATCCGATGTGGACGGATTCCTGGACTTCGCCGGCCGGGCTTGCCGCCGGGTGGAGGCCTTTCTCGGCACCGGTCGCCTCGAAGGGTCGGCCCGTTTCGTGGCCGGCCTCGGTTCATGGTCTCGGTCGTAGGGCGGCATCCCGGGGCCGGTCGATCCCGTCGAGATATCCGCCAGGTGGCGGGTCAGTTTCTCGAAGAAAAGCGGCGGCACGGCCTCGCCGAGGGCGTCACACAGGACACGGTCGGAGGGGTGGTCGCCCCAATCGTAGTCGTAGGTGTGGACGGTCTGGAGGCGCATCGCCTCGGCTGGCGAGAGTGTTCTGTTCTGGTCAGGGTGCAGCTTGTTGTCGGACGACGGCGTCATGAAATTCTTCGTGACCGTCGAAGCCGGCTTGTCCCAAGCCGTACGCCGGTATGAAGTTTTGAAGCAATTCAGGATTCGCCACTCACCGCTGGCGCGGTCACGCATCATCGGTCGCGGAAGGAGCCGCCCGCACTCCTCGCAACGACATGGACAGTGCGGGCCCTGCTTGCCCGGCACCGTCGGGTTGCCTGCGTAGCCGCAGTGGCGACACTGATTGTCGAATGCCGACCGACCTTCCGGTGTGCGACTGACCGCGTCGTAGTGCGGGACCTTCTTCACGCGGTGCAGCGGGTCGTGCCGTGAGGCCACGGCTGTTCGTCCGTCCAGTACCTCGAAATCGCCGATAGCCTCACGCAAGGTGATCGGCCTGGCGTGCGTGGTCGGCGGCAGAAGGCTTCCCCGTCCGGTCAGCATCGCGATGCCGTTCAGATCGCGGGTGTAGATCGTTATCAACCGGCTGCGGTTGGCCGGCACGCCGTAGGAGGCAAAATTGACCGCCACCGCCTCGCCCGCATAGCCGGGGCCGAGTTCCTCCTCGATCACCTCGAGAATCGGTCGCGACCGGCCCTTGTACGGTATCTCCGTCCGCCGCATCGCCTCGGCGTTCTCGAAGACGACCCACAAGGGCTGCAATTGCTTGATTACGGCGAGGGCGGGTAAGACCAGTTCGTTTCGCTTGTCGCGTTCGCTTCGCTTGCCCTCGCGTATGGCCTTGTTGATGCGGCCCTTGCCGTTCGAGGACATTCCCTGACACGGCGGCGTCGCGATCACGAGGAATAATTCCTCGCCGCGGAGTTTCCTGCGAACTTCCCGGACGACTTCGTCCTTTGTTTCCCACAGATCACCCCCGACAACGGAAGTGCCCGGGTAATTAAGGTAAAGGAACTCGCACCGGCGGGCGTCGAGTTCGGCCATGGCGAGAATATCCCCGCCGGCCTTTCGAACGCCTAGATCGCCGAGACCGTAGGATGTGAACAAGGAAACAACCGACAGGTTCTTCCGACTCTTTTTCTTCGAATGTTGGCTCTCCATAAGTCAGTATACACCCTTGGCCCGAGCAGCCCGGTTTCGTTGGCGACGCCACGCCGTCACCGGACGAGATGTGGATTTGCAACGGCCACCGCTCGGCATTCCCGCCAGCCGGTTTCCCACTCCGTGTGCACACCTGACCGTGGCGACCGCTACGCGCGCACCTTGGGCGCGAAACGCGAAGCGGTGTGGAAAGCGGCGTCCCGGCGATCAGGCGTGTGGCACCGCACACCTACGAGCCAGGCCAGGAGGCCGCGGCACAAACATGTTGCTCA
Source organism: Phycisphaerae bacterium (assembly GCA_049644045.1). Taxonomy (GTDB): domain Bacteria; phylum Planctomycetota; class Phycisphaerae; order UBA1845; family UBA1845. The sequence continues at coordinate 1,595 of JBARRC010000219.1, read as the reverse complement.
TGGCGGCCTGACAACGCGACGGCCGCTGTACCTACGGCTCCGAGAGTGGAAAACCTTCGGTTTTGCTCCGATTTACCGGTATGCGTTCGGGAGCATGCCGGTTACCGGTACCTACGGCAGGGGATGTTCCCCGGATGCGTTGCGGATGGTGTTCTTGCTCGATGCGACGCGATGATGGGCGTATCGGTTACACGGTGCTCAGGCGATCCGAGCCGGGGAGGGCGTGGGCCTCCCGAAGGGCGATTACAATCACATGCCTGGTTGCCGGCACACCACTAAGTGCGTCATTGCCGTCCGGGCGGAGATTCGCAGGCGTGAACGCAGAATGGGCTCTCACCCAACGCGCCGGCTCCGGCTCAGCCGACCGCCTCGGACAGCGTGACATCCTCGATGCCGTCGTTCCACCCGAGCTGTTCGCGCGTTTCCGCGAGCCTGGCCATCGTGATGTGGTAGGCGGTGCGGCTGTTATCCATTCCAACGAAGTGCCGTCCCGCGCGGAGCGCCGCGACAAGCGTGGTGCCCGATCCGCAGAACGGGTCAAGCACGATTGCGGCTTCCGAGTCGGGCGTCAGGAGCCGTATGAAGAAATCGGCCAGGGCCACCGGAAACGCGCCACCCTTGAAACGGAAACCTTCGTTGGCATTTGGCAGGTGCAGAACATTGGACGGGTAGGCACCGTCCAGATCCGTAAAGCTCTCGGCGGCGAAGGTGAATCCACCGGCGGTGGTTCGCGCCCTAGGGGCCGTATTGTGGTGCGGCTTGAGTGGACGGCGAACCTGGTCCGGGAAGAACATCCGGTCACGCACGTCTTTGATTCCGAAGAGGTGGCATCTCTCCCAGCCGTCCTTGAGCGAATCACGCGGCTTCTTGGGAAGCGGGCAGAGTTTGCTCCAGACATACTCGTCCAGCCAAGCGAAACTGTCCGTCGTCAGATCGCGAACCAGATCGTGGAGGTACTGATGCCGCACGCCGCTGATCGCGCACTCCTTGATGACCAGCACGAAGTTGGCGCGCCTCTTCATCACCCGGCGGCACTCCGCGGCGAAAGGTCGGAACCACTCCACGTACTGGTCGGGATCGACTCCGCTGCGTCTGCCGGCATACGGAGGCGATGTGACGATGAGATCCACCGACTTGTCGGGGATCTGTGGCATGAATGCGGACGACTGGCAGAACACGCGATCGATCCAAGGCCGGCGCCGGCTCCCGCGTTTCCGGCTGGCGACATAGTCCATCACGGCATCGAATTCGTAGAGACGGAATCCCCCGTCGCTTCTGACTGGTTTCAACCGGTCGTCCAGGCGACGCAGCGTCGCTGGGGAAAGTCCGCTGACCTTGGCGGCATTGGCGATCGTAAGCAGGCTATGTGCCGACATGACTTGCTACCTTCCTTGTTTTGGACAAGTTTCATCTGGCCTAACATTGTCCAGATCGGCATGAGCGGCGTGTGGTCATGAGGGAATGCCTGTCCGGCAGATGCGGCACGATGGCGGCTATGAACAAAGGGTAACAAACAACGTTGCGATCAGGTCGTGTGATCGAATCACTTCGGTTTGCGGAACACTAAAATGTAACTGTTCGTGCGGCGCCAGAAC
>JBARRC010000218.1:0-2206 GCA_049644045.1 Phycisphaerae bacterium | reverse complement strand
GACGAGGATCGTGACCGACGGGAGAAGCCACCGCACCATCCACTTCAAACGACTCTGCTCGAGCAGCAGCACCTCGTCGTCCAACTCAAAGATGGCTTGACTCGTCCCGGCCTCACGCGCTCGCTGCAGCTCTGCCGTCTCCAGTACTTCCACTGCGACGCGGCGCATCTGGTTGAAAACCAGGTAGAGAACGAACCAGATCGGCACCCCCGCCAGGACGAGGCGAGACAACCCGGCAAGGACGTGCGAATCGGACCAGAACGAGATGCCGAGGAGAACGGCGAACGCGGCCAACTGCAACACGAACCCCAACCAGGCAACGTGCTGGGCGCGTTTGTCGTGTGGTGTACTCGCTTCAGTCATACGGGATTCCCGCTCAATCCTCGTTACGTCCGAACCCGTCCGTACGGGCGAACGTACCCAAAGGGTGTGGTCAGTGCCGTTGAGTACGGCTTGTCGAAACGAGCCGGGAGCTTACAATAATCGAAGTCGTTAGATGTTCCAACGTTTCTACGCCATCGCCCTGAACACCTTCGTGGAGACGATCCGCCAACCGCTCTACGGCGTGATTCTCCTAGCCACCGGCATCCTGCTCGTCCTGAACGTCTCGCTCGCGGCGTTCACGCTTGATGACGACGACAGATTATTACTCGATCTGGGACTCTCTACGCTGCTTCTGAGCGGTTTGTTCTTGTCCGCGTTCAGCGCATCGGGGGTTCTGAGCCGGGAAATTGAGAACAAGACCGTCCTGACCGTGATATCCAAACCGGTTAGCCGCCCGCTTTTCGTGCTGAGCAAGTATGTGGGGCTCGCGGGGGCCCTTTTAGTCGCGTTCTACCTCAGCTTCCTGGTCTTTGTGCTCACGGTCCGCCACGGGGTGCTGCAACGTGCCTCCGACCCCTGGGATGCCCCTGTGCTGGCCTTCGGCATCGGCAGCCTGCTGATTGCCCTGATGGCCGGCGGCTTCTGTAACTACTTTTATGGCAAGGACTTCCCGACAACGGTGATGGCCGTATTGACCCCTTTGCTTTCCGCGTCCGTCCTTCTGGTCGGTAAATTCGACGAGCACTGGGAGGTGATCCCCTTCGCCAGCAATTACGTCGGTGGGCAAGTCATCATCGCCGCGTACCTTGTCCTGTTGATCGTACTGGTCACTGCCGCCGTCGCCCTGGCGGCTTCAACCCGCTTTGGCCAGCTTATGACCCTGGTCATCTGCACCGGCGTCCTCGGCCTGGGCGTCATCTCGGACTATGCCTTCGGCCAGTACGAGCAATCGTCCCTTGCAGCGGCGTTCGCCTACCGGGCGGTGCCCAACGTGGGTCCGTTCTGGGTCATTGATGGCCTGAATGCGGGTACCGAGAAGACCACCGTCACGTTCACATACGTCGCCTACGTCACGGGCTATGCGCTCCTGCTCACCACCGGCATCCTCAGCATCGCGGTCGTGGCATTTCAAAAGCGAGAGGTGGGGTGACACCTGGGGAATGCCAAAACAACGGCAGGTTCGCTGACCCGCCATTCAAGGGTGAGATCGCCTTCAGGTCGCTCAGTCGCAAGGTGCGCGCTACCACACGAGCACCGGTGCGGACCTGACGCGGTGAGCGGGGGAACGCGCACACCACACCTATTGGGACTGTACCGCCGTGATCCACCGCTCGATAAGCTTAGAGCTTAACGATTGGAGTACTGTGAGTATTGGGCGCCCAGACGGCCAGGATCGGACGCGCGTTGACCTACTCAACGACTCGAACGTTTGTCGCTTTGGGGCCCTTTTGCCCTTGCGTGGTTTCAAACTCGACCTGTTCACCGTCCTTGAGAGTCTTAAAAGACTCGCCCTCGATGTCGCTGTGATGGACGAAGACGTCCGGGCTGCCGTCTGACGGCGTGATGAATCCAAACCCTTTGGTCTGATTGAACCACTTCACGGTGCCTTGCATAACTACTACCTTTTCTTGCTCGCACAACAAACAGGGCCAAGTTGAAACAAACGTTGTTTCGGTGGGACGAGGACCCGTTAGTGTCCCTTATCGGAGATAAGTATCGACGTTGATAATGTCGGTGTCAAGCGAGAAAAGCTGCGGGTCCGTGACACTTCCGGCGGGATCTGGTTGCTCGATCAGAGCCGCGACCGTGAGGGAGCGGACCAGTCGCACCCGCGTTATGGGTGTTTCCGCTCCAAATCGGCGATTCCACTGTGTGGAACGTG
>JBARRC010000217.1:0-9041 GCA_049644045.1 Phycisphaerae bacterium | reverse complement strand
TCTATTCTGCGTGTTCGTCTGGCTGGGTCTTCGCACGATGCTGGCGGCGCGGACGCGTTTTGAGCGGCTGTTGGCGTTTGGGCTGACCGCGATGATCGGTTTGCAGGTGGTGATGAACATCGCCGTGGTCACGGTCGTGACGCCCACGACGGGCATCTCACTGCCGCTGATCTCAGCCGGCGGTAGTGGGGTTATGAGCGTCTGCCTTGCGATCGGCCTGCTTGTCGCGATCGCGGCGCGCGGTGATGAGGGTGTGCATGCGGGCATAAGCCCTTCAAGGCGGGAGGTGGTCGCATGGTAACTCGCACACCTCGACAAGATGAATCTCCGCTGATCGTGTTCGCCGGTGGTGGGACGGGTGGGCATCTGTACCCTGCTCTCGCGATTGCCGGCGCCCTGCGCAGTCTCCTTCCCGATGTACGCTTCCTATTCTTCGGGACTCAGCGGGCAATCGACCGGCGCATCCTTGCCCGGGCCGACTGCGATATGATCCAGCAAACACTGCCTCCGCTTCGTCGGGCGCCGTGGCACTGGCCGGGTGTCTACCTGGGATTCCGTCAGTCGAGTTTGCTCTGTCGATCGCATTTCGAGATTGATCGACCGGCGGTGGTGATTGGAACGGGTGGGCTCGGTTCGGTTCCGGCGGTGCGTGAAGCCGTCCGAGCAGGCATCCCCACGGCGTTGCTCAACCCGGACGCCCTGCCGGGTCGGGCCAATCGACACCTCGCCGGATCGGCCGATGTGGTCTTCGCGCAATGGGAGGACACGGTCGATCATTTGCCGCGTTCGGCGCGGGTGGTGGTATCCGGATGTGCGGTTCGGCCGGAATTCAACAATGGGAGTAAGGCGCAGGGCATTGAGCGATTCGGGCTCGACGCGGATCGGAAAACGCTCCTGGTGACCGGGGCCTCGCAGGGGGCGCGGACGATCAATCAGGTTGTCGTCGCTAATCTGGAGTTCCTCGAAACGCGTGGAGAATGGCAGGTTCTGCATCTGACCGGTGAACAGGATTATGACGAGGTTCGCCGGGCTTACAACCACCGGTCCGTTCGGGCACAGGTGTTGCGCTTTACGGACCACATGGCTGATGCGTTGGCGGCTGTGGACCTTGTGATCGCCCGCGCGGGTGCGTCGTTCCTGGCAGAGATTACAGCAATGGGTCGGGCGTCGATCCTGATGCCTTATCCGTACCACAAGGACATGCACCAGTTCGCCAATGCTCGATGTCTGGTGCGGGCGTCGGCGGCGCGGATCGTCGATGATCGCGTTGACCCTCTGATCAACGGCCCGGCGCTGCGGCGAGTTCTCGAGCAACTGATGACTGACGACGATGCTCGCCACGCGATGGCTGCGGCGGCCAGGCGGATCGGGCGAGGTCAGGCGGCGTCTCAGATCGCCGGTCGTATCGTCGATTTGGCTGAAGCGCGCGGAACGCTTCGGTCCTCGACATTTCGCGAATCGCAGAGCGATTCCGGACGGGCTTTGCCCATACGAAACGTCAAGGATGAATCGTTGGAGGCATCGTGTCAGCGTGCCCGATACAATGAGTAAGGGCGCACGCCACAAACATGGCGCGAAGGTCTGTGGCTCGTTTTCGCTGACACACCAACAAATACTTCTGCAACCTTGCGAGATCGCAATGCGTACCAACGCCGAAGGAGCGGCCGTTGAACGGGAGCAATCCTGGCATGACTTTGCCGGGGTGCGTGTCCACCTCATCGGGATCGGCGGCTGCGGAATGAGCGGCGCGGCGATGGTGCTGCTCAAGCTCGGTGCGGACCTGTCGGGATCGGATATGATACCGTTCGATGGGATGGGTCCCCTGGTCACCAGCGGCGCCCGCGTCTCGATTGGTCATCGTAAAGAGCAGCTCGATTCGGATGTCGAGCTGGTGGTCGTCAGCGCGGCCATTCCGGCGTCAAACCCGGAACTTGCCGAGGCGCGTGCCCGGGGCGTGCAGGTCATGAAGTATGCCGAGTTGGTCGCAGCGTTGATACGTCATCACCGGGGTGTCGCGATCGCCGGGACGCACGGTAAAAGCACCACGACTGCGATGTGTGTTCATCTGTGCCGCCGGGCCGGCCTCCAGCCTTCGTTTCTGGTCGGGGCCACGTCGGAGCAACTGGGCGGCAGCAGTGGCGTCGGCCTGGGGCCGCACTTCATTGTCGAGGCGTGCGAGTTCGACCGCTCGTTTCTGCACCTGCGGCCGGAGTCCGCGGCCATCCTCAACCTCGAATCGGATCACCTCGATTGCTACCGCGACTTCGAGGAGATCGTCGAAGCGTTCACCCGGTTCGCGGAGCGTGTCGATCCCGATGGGCTTTTGGTCTGCAGCGCGGAAGACCGTTGGGCAAAAGAGGCGGCCGCCTCCGCGAAAGCCTCCGTGGAGACCTTCGGGTTCGAAGAAGATGCGGATTGGCGAGCGGTCAACCTGCGCAGCGACCGTGATTGCTATGCTTTTGATGTATGGTTCCAGGGCTCACGGGTTCTATCGACGCGGCTGTCGATTCCCGGACGATACAACGTGTCCAACGCGCTCGCTGCAATCGCGCTGGCGTATCATGCGGGCGCTGATCCATACAGCATTGCGAAGGCACTGCCGACGTTTTCGGGGATCCAGCGCCGTTTGAGCTGGTGTGGTGAGGGGCACGGCGTCACCATCATTGACGACTACGCGCACCATCCGACTGAAATCCGTGTGACGATCGAGGCGGCGCGCTACCGGTACGAGCCGAAGCGTACGTGGGTGGTTTTCCAGCCTCATCAACATGCCAGGACGCGCTACTTCATGGATCAATTCGCCAAGTCGTTTGACGGGGCGGATGAAGTCATCGTGCCTGATGTGTATGCGGCGCGCGAGCCGGGCAATGGGGATGATGTAGCTGACTCAGAGGAACTCGTATCCCGGATTTGCCGGGGCGGCGGGCGGGCCCGTTATCTGCCAACGCTCAAAGCTGTGGTGGAGCATGTGAGCCGGCATGTGGTGGAGGGTGACCTGGTATTGACGATGGGGGCGGGTGATGTGTGGAAGGTAGCCGATGAGCTGGTGGAGCGAATTCGCGAACCGATTCGAGTTTGACGCGCCGATCGGCCGTCAGACCTGGTTTTGCCTGGGCGGCTGCGCGCGATACCTGTTTCGACCGCGCACCGCCGAGGACCTCGCCTCGGTAATGATCCGAGCGAGACAGGGAGATCTCCCCTGCAAGGTGCTCGGTAGCGGTGCGAACGTACTGGTCAGCGATGATGGGTTTGACGGCGTTGTGGTGCGGCTGGACGACCATGCCTTTTGCAAGGTCGATCAGTGCGGGACGGCCCTGGAGGTTGGTGCGGGCGTCGAGCTGATGCCGCTGGCCCGCAACTGCAGCGAGCGCGGTCTTTCCGGCTTGGAGGGCATGGCCGGAATACCCGGTACGGTGGGAGGCGCGGTGCGGATGAACGCCGGCGGGCGGTTCGGCGAGTTCGGCCAGGTGGTCCGGCAGGTTCGTCTCCTTCGGATGGACGGCGGCATCGAGACCTGGCCGCACGACCGGATCGGCTTTGCCTATCGCCGTACCGAGCTCGGTGATCGCATCGTGTTGTCCGCGCGGCTCGAACTGGTGGAAGACGATCCTCATCGCGTGAAGCGCAGGTTCGAAGAGTGTCTCGAGTACAAAACACGCTCGCAGCCGCTGGCGGGCAAAAGCGCGGGTTGCATCTTCAAAAACCCGGCCGGGCAATCAGCCGGTGCCCTGATCGACAAAGCGGGGCTGAAGGGCACGCGCTACGGCGAGGCTTACGTCTCCGACCAGCACGCAAACTTCATCATCGCACGGCACGGTGCCACGGCGTCGGACATCCTGCATCTGATCGATCTCATTCGCGAGCGAGTGCGAAGGGTGTTTGACATTGAGCTCGAAGTCGAAGTCGACATCTGGTGACAGGTGTGGTGGGGAGGTGAAGCGATGACCTTGATCGACGCATCGCCCATAGAGAAAAAACCCCGCGTTTCGCGGATCGAGACACTGGACATCACCGTACTCGCTGGTGGGCCGGGAGTGGAACGCGAGATCAGCTTGAGCAGCGGCCGGGCAGTCTTTGAAGCCCTTTCGGGCCTTGGGCATCGCGTGTCCCTTTGCGACATCGGTCCGGACGATCTCTCAGCTCTCGAACGGCCCGCAGATTTCGTGTTTGTCGCCCTGCACGGTGAGTTCGGCGAGGATGGGACAGTGCAGGCGGAGCTTGATGCTCGAGGTCTGCGCTACAGCGGGTCCGGCGCTGTCGCTTCGCGGATCGCGATGGACAAGGTCGAGGCGAAGCGCTGTTTTGAACGCGCCGGGGTTCCCACGCCGCCGTTTGAGGTCGTGGATCGCCCCGGCCTGGCCGGGTTGCCCTCGCGGTTCGCGACACCGGCCGTCGTCAAACCGATTGCCTCAGGCAGCAGCGTTGAGATCACCATCGCCCACAAACCCGAAGACCTCCAAACGGCGGCGGCGGACGTGGTTAACACGCATGGCCGGGCGTTGATCGAACGGTACGTCGCCGGGCCGGAATTGACCGTCGGGATTCTTGGCGACCAGGCCTTACCCGTCTGCGAGATCCGCACCGATCGCGAGTTCTATGACTACGAAGCAAAGTATGTCGACGACAACACGCAGTATCTCTTCGATCTCGATCTGCCGAAGACGCTGCTCGAACGGGTCCAAGCGTTGAGCCTGAGGGCGCATCGGTGTCTGGGCTGTAGCGTGTTCTCGCGGGTGGACTGGATGGTCGAGGCTGACACGCATCAGCCCTACGTTCTGGAGGTGAATACGATCCCGGGGTTTACGAGTCACTCACTGCTGCCCAAGGCAGCCGCGCGGATCGGGTTGAGCTTTGATCAGCTCTGCCAGCGGATTGTTGAGCTTTCAAGGTGAATGCACCGGTGGAAGATGGGAATCCAAGCGGAGCGGGAGCGACCGTGCAGGACACGACGACGACTGTGGCAGCGCTCATACAGCTTGTGGATGATTTCGTTGCCGAGCGATGTTGGCAGCCGTTTCACGACCCGAAGAACCTGTCGGCTTCGTTCGCCCTCGAAGCCGCGGAGCTGATGGAGCATTTTCAATGGCTCCGTAGCGATCAGCTCGATTCGGTTCGAGAGGACCCACAGGCCATGGAGCATATTCGCGAGGAGCTTGCCGATGTCGTAGCCTATGTGCTGTCGTTTGCGAGCATGATGGGGATCGACGTGTCGTCGGCGCTGGCGGACAAGTTGAAAAAGAACGCGGTGAAGTATCCCGTTGAGCAGTACCGCGGCCGGTTCAAGGCGTAGGGTGGGTTCTGTGAACCCACCGGTTCTTGTCCCCTTTTTTCCCTTCCTCCCGGAGCTTGGCGATGATCGCGTGCCACAGTTCCGTCACCTCTCTGAATTCGTACTGCAGGATGTCCGCCAGCATCACGTAGTCCTGAATCCGCAGGGCATCGCGGACCTGCAGCAGGGTTTCCTTGGGCCTGCGGATCAACTCTATCATCGGCTCGTCGTTGATGGTGATCTTCTCGGGATCAAGCTGCAGCATCTCAAGGGACTTGGCCACGGCCTCATGAATCTGCTGCCAGACGTTCAGGCACTCGCCGAGCTGCTCGGCGGCCTCGACGGTCTTGCCCTCCGTAAAGAGCTCAGCCACACGCTGACACGCATCCGCCGTGTCGGTCAGGCAGGCCGACGCCTGGTCCATGGCCTCAGTCACGAGCGTCTCTCTCGCCCCCGTAAAGACATCGAGGCGCCCGAAAGAGGACGCGCATTTTCGCAGTGTGGTCACCATCGTGTCGCCGGTAATGTCCTGCCCGTCGCATCGGATGCCGACCACCAGGTGGTCGGGGGCGCACAGATTCGATTGCACGTGGCGAAGCGCGTCTTCAATCGCGCCGTCACCGACGAACGTTTCATCCACCCGTTTGTCATCGACAAAGACGTCCACGTCGTGCTCCTACGCCAGGCACCAACTGATTCGACACCCACTCCTATCAATTCAATATCGGCGGAACGGAGCCCTGGGCCAAAGCTTGTCCGCCAGTGGCGCCCCTTCTCGCCGGCACCCGGTGTCACCCGCAAGGGGTGACGCTACATGACGCTACATAAGGTTAGTCCTTCAAAAGGGCCACCATGTCGCCCACGCCGAGGGGCCTGGGCAGGGCATAGAGCTCGCCATACTGAACCCCAATGGCTACCCCCTCGACCCCTGCACCGGACCGCACGTAGTGTTCCAGCCCGGCGAAACGCTCGCCATCGAACTGTGACCGATAACATCGAAGGGCTTCGATTTTTTGATCGATGGTATCCGTGATGTCGACGACGAACTGCGCGTGCCAGTGCGTAACCTCAGCCGCAAACCGTACCGGGCGGTAGACGAGGTGGTTAATGCGGAATGGTTCGGTACCATCGAACCGTTCGTCCCATTTGGTAAGCTGCGAGTAGAATCGCGCGCTCTCGGCAATGAGCTGTGCCTGGTAATGGTCGGGAGACGCGGCGGGCGTCCGGCCGGCCATCGCCACGAGAATCTTGGGACGGTAGCGACGCAACGCCGTGGCGAGCGCGTAGCGGGATTCCGGAACATCCATCAGCACGCGGTTCGGCAGGCCGAGCATCTCGCACACCTGAACGCCGAGGACCTCAGCCGCAGCCTCCATTTCCTTTATGCGTGTTTCCGAGGAGCCGCGTGGGGTAGGTTCGCCGTTGGTCATGTGAATCATGCCGACGCGATGGCCCAGCTTGACGAGCTTGGCGATTGTCCCACCCATGCCAATCTCGAGATCGTCAGGGTGCGGAGCCGTGAAGACAATGTCGAGTTGTGCGTCAGCCATGGGTTAGCGCGCTTGTGGACCGAACGTTCGACCGCCCGGCGACTATAGTCAGGAACGAGAGTTGCGACAACAGTCCGGTCTGTCAGATGTCGTGTGTCTGTAGCACCGGTTGCAAACTGGTGCCACAGGACCACTGGCGTTCGACCGGCAGAACGGTTAAAACCTCCCGTTATGGGACGAGCCGAGATACAAGATGCGGACAGGGAAGAAGTCGCCGAATTCATCGAGCGACATTGGCACAGCAAGATGGTCATATGCTACGGGCGACCCTTCTATCCCCACCAGGAGGGGGGGTTCATCGAGCGCCGCGATGGGAAGATCGTCGGGCTGCTGACCTACCGCTTCGACGGCGAGGACATGGAGCTCCTGACGCTGAACAGCACCTTGGTGGGGCAGGGGATCGGCTCGTCGTTGATGCTCAACGCGATCGAGAAAGCCCGCAGGCACAAGTCTCGGCGGATCTTCTTAACGACGACCAACGACAATCTGCCTGCGATCGGCTTCTACCAACGCCTCGGCTTTCGAATTGTCGCGGTCCGGATTGGAGCGGTGGACGAAGCGCGAAAGATCAAACCGCAAATTCCCAAGACCGGTGAGCGCGGCGTCGAAATACATGATGAAATCGTGATGGAGCTGTTCGTCGAACCTTATCTGGATGCCTGACATGGACGAGCCGGCCACTTCGCTGCGTTCGATGGAGGATTGGCGCAGAGGTCGATCGGAGGCGATCAGGAAGTTTCTCGCCGGGTACGCTCCCTGCGAGAACGAGGACCTACTTTTTCAGATGCTGGTCACGATCTGCCGGCTTGCGGCGGACGGCACCGACCGCGGCGATCTGAAAATTCTCAACACCGCACTGAAGGAGCTTCGTTACGCCTTCAAGGTGTTTGCGCCACACACCGAGGTTCCGAAGGTCAGTATGTTCGGCTCCTCGCGTACGCCGCAGGACCATCCCCAGTACCTGCAAGCCAGAAGATTCGCTGAGTTGATCCAGAGGCACGGATGGATGGTGATCACCGGCGCCGGGGACGGGATCATGCGGGCCGGACATCACGGCGCGAGTCGGGAAGCAAGCTTCGGCGTGGCCATTAGCCTGCCATTTGAGCAGGCGACAAATGCGATCATCGCCGACGACCCCAAGCTGGTGAACTTCAAGTACTTCTTCACGCGGAAGCTCGTCTTTGTGAAGGAGGCGGAGGCCATCGTCCTGTTCCCCGGCGGGTTCGGGACGCAGGACGAGGGGTTTGAATCCATAACGCTGGTACAGACGATCAAGGCGACCCCCATCCCAATCGTGCTGTGCGATGAACCGGGCGGGACGTACTGGCAGCACTGGCGGGCGTTTGTCGAGAAGGAACTGCTGGGCAACGGGATGATCGACCCGAACGATATGAACCTGTTCTACCTGACGGACCGAGCGGAAGATGCTGTGACGGAGGTGCTGAATTTTTACCGCCGGTACCATTCGTCCCGCTTTGTCGGTGACCGGTTGGTGTTACGGCTCAACGCCCCACTTTCCAGTGAAACAGTCTCCCAGATCAACGATACGTTCGCCGATATTCTGTCAGGTGGCCGTTTTGAGCAGGTTGACGGGCCGCTCGACGCGGAAAACGGGGCCTGCCCGGACAAGACCAGGCTGGTTTTTGCCTTCGACCGTCGCAGTGCCGGTCGATTACGGCTGTTGATCAATAGAATCAACGAAGAACCGTAACGGTCGCGTTGCCATTCGCAAGCCGCGGGCTTTAGCCCGCGCGGTGCTACGGATGACGAAACTGCTTCAGAGTGGGAAGATCCGCGCAGGCTAAAGCCTGCGGCTCAAGAGAGTCTCTTTGATGTCTTCCAATCCGACGTCGCCAAGTCCTCCAGAGGCAAACGCCGATGATGTGGCTCTCGTGGAGAAGCTGGTCTCGGCGCATAAGGACATTCGATCGCAACTGGCCCGGGTCATCGTCGGCCAAGAGGGGGTTGTCGAACAATTGCTGATCGCGTTGTTCTCCAACGGCCACTGCATTCTCGAAGGGGTTCCGGGGCTCGCCAAGACGCTGTTGATCAGCACGTTGTCACGGCTGCTGTCCTTGAGCTTCTCGCGTATTCAGTTCACGCCCGACCTGATGCCGTCGGACATCACCGGCACCGAGGTGATCGAGGAAGACAGGGGCACGGGCACGCGCTCGCTGCGTTTTGTACAGGGCCCGGTATTCGCCAACGTCGTCCTCGCGGAT
>JBARRC010000216.1:0-4370 GCA_049644045.1 Phycisphaerae bacterium | reverse complement strand
GACAATGACCCTGGCCTGCGTGGCCATGTGTACACCATATTGTCGCGAGATGTCGGTATCCGTGTCAGAGAAAAGAATAGGCGGAACCACCGGCGCCACGTGCATGGTCGCACTTACCTCATACTTCGGGTGCACGAGGAACCAGACGGCCAGACATGAAGCGGTGCCCGCAATCATGGTGACAAGCAGCATGGTTTGCCAGCGGTGCCTAAGAACAAGCACGAACGCGCCGGTTTCAATCTCCTGGTCGACGGGCACCAGCTCCGCGGGCTGTGTGCGCTGGGCCACAACGATGTCACTCGTTTCCGTCATGAGTCTGCTCCTGCCTGCCCTGGCGAACCGTGCCGATTCGACTGAGCGCGAACCGTTTGGGGGCCAAACAGACATACCCGTACATGCGGCAGCAGCGTCTCCATGAAGTCTACGATGCGCGAGTCTGCTGCCTCCCAGGAGCCGTGTGCTACCGGTGTCGTCACCTCGACATGGGCCAGAAAACCCGTATCGGAGTTGCGCAGAGGACGATGCAGAAACACGCCTCTGGAAGAAGCACGGAACTGACCGTCAATGACCACCACAAAGCCTACCGCCAATTGCTTGACACCCTCCGGCTCGGTGCGGGTGAAGTGGTGGATGGCGATCATGGTTTCCACCGTTACGCCGCCGGCCCCGGGGAATCGTAAGGCACGCTGCTCGATAGCCCCCTCGGTGTGCCAGCCGGCCATGGGGAAACACACGTCAGGCCCGTGCCCTATGCCCACGTTCTCGCGTCCCCAGTAACCCACGTACAACTGGACCAACTGGCCCGCTTCGGGACCGACGTACTCCCGGTTGACGTAGCTGTCAACACCAGCGACCTGTAAGACCTCTGCACTGAGGGGGAGGTTCCGTCGAAGGGTGTATGGGCCTAGCTGCGGTGGCATACGAGACAGCGGCACCGCAGGCGCTCTGTACGTCGCCGCCACGCGGGCACGGGACAGGTGGGCCCAACGATGCAACCCGCCAGTGATTAGGAGCAGAACGACGGCTCCTGACAATATCTTTGTCGTTGCCCAGTTCACAATCATGAGACGGCGCCTTGTTCGTGAAGCGTATGCAGCAGCCACAGCTCCAACAGGATCAAGCACAACGCCACCGGCATCATGAGTAGGCCCGCCACCTCGTGCAGCGTCCCTTGCGCAAGCCATCCGTACCCGGCGCCAAAGAGACAGGCCGTTACCACGATCCGGGTGATGTTACAGGTCAGCGCGATCGGCAGGCTCGATAGTACGACCGTTAGCTTCTGCCAACGTGGGCGCGGGACCAGGTAGGCCACAATGCCAGCGACGATCAGAAAGGCGAGGGCCATTCGCAAACCATTACACGCCTCCGCCACAGCCACTTGATGTCCCCCCACTTCCAGAATATGACCGTAGCGCTGTGTTGGTATCCCGAGGATCTCCAGGATCCCTGTGGACACACACGCGCTGAACCCCTGAAGAGGGAGCATGACGGCATCGTGGACACGACCTGGCAACGGGATCATCAGGAGTAGAAACATCAGAGGATACCACACGCGCTTGTAGCCCCGCCAACCGAGCAGGATCATCGCAAGGCCGTTCGCGCATAACACCAGGCCCAGATTCTCCAGCGACGAGTACAGGTAATAGTTGCCAAGGAGATTGCTAACGAGCCCGACCGCGAACACGCCGATACCCGGCAGTCCGAACGTGAGTCTCAACCCGTTGAGCGCCCGTCGTCGCACGGCGATCATGTAAACGGCGGCGAGGGGAACGAGTTGCCCCGCGCTGTAATCGCCACGATGCTGCCACACGTACCAGAGGTCCGCAATCGTGTACCAGAACGCCCACACAAAGAGGGCGACCAACGCAGAGGAAATGGCGAATGCTGAATGGCGAATAGCGGGTTGAAGATCATTCGCCCTGTTTTCGCTATTCGTTATTTGCCGTTTGCCATTCTCGTTTGGCTCTGCCGCTTCACGTTTGACCGGTTCCGGCACAACAGGCGACACAAGCCGGTCGACAACCGCCGCTCCGGCAGGAAACCGGGTGGCCCTTGGGGCAACTACGCGCAACAGCCGTGATCCAGGACCAACGTGCGATCCGTCGCCAAGAATGGCAGGACCAATGACCACGGCGTCGTTGTCGATTCTGCTCCTGTGTCCGAGGAAGGCTGGGCCTACAATCCGAGCCCGTGGCTCAATCTCGACACCCTGGCCGCACCAGACGTTGGGGGCAAGCTCCCGAAACCCATCTTCATGGAATCGCCCATGGGACAGCGCGCGTTCGACGGCGTGGAGATACGTTGACCAGTCCACCACTTCACGGGTCTGGTGTCGGAGGGTCACGGCGCCCACGCTCAGTCCGGCGTTTTGGAGAGCGGGCAGCAATTGCTCTTTTATATCTTGGTATCCCGTCTCGGGAACAAACCCCAATGCAGCCGGGTCGCAGCAATAAATGCCGGCAGGCTTGAGTTGTCCGTTCTGGCTGAGCCCTGTTCCGGCGACGCCCCGTGTGCAGAAGACGGTCAAGGCGTTGCCGGTAGCGCGGTGCTGCTCGAGCATCCAGAGCGGGTCATCCTCGAGCCAGACGGAGGCGCTAGCGACAAGTATGGCGTCACCGTGGATGCGCGATTCGCAGGCCTTGATACACCCGGCGGTGCCACGGGGTATCGGGTCCCTACAGAACTCTACCCGTGAGGAGAACCAGGCATCAACCCGCACGTGGCTGGCGATTAGCTCCGTGCTACCGTTCGTGCAGATCGTGCAAGTTCCGCTGTGAACATCGGATAGATTCCGCAGCAGGGCCTCGATAATCGTTGTGCCGGGAAGGGGCAACAGGGGACGCGGCACACCGGACGCCCACGGGGATTCAGGTCCAACGGTACCGGCCAAGATCACGAGATCAGCGGCCACACCGTCCCCGCTCACGGGCTCTGGAACTGATGGCGCAATGCACCCCGTTGGCTCGGCGATGTGCGTACGAATCACCCTAACCCTCGCTTGCTTGTGTCGGCCAGCCTGTGAAAAGTTGGCGCTGCTTACGAGCTGGCCCACTGCCCTTAGTGTACGCACTCTAAATGGAGTGCCGTGAGATGTCAAGCCTACTCCGGTCGCTGGACGCTCTGCGACACTCGGCCGAACGCCGTGCAGTGCCGTCGGGGGGCTCGGATGGTGGTCAGTGGCTGCAAAAGGGCGAGTCTGTGTAGTTTTTCTGGGGCGTCATCAGGTTTTGGGGAATTTTTAATAGACCACGTTTCCGAGCGGTAAAAAAAAATCACAGCATGGGCTTGCATCCGCAAGCGTTTGAGAATAGATTGCTGCCGGTTTGTTTTTCGGCCACTTAGTCCGCCGGATATCGATTGGTGATCAAGTGGCCGTTCGAGGGCGAAACCTCGACTCCGAGAACAGACTCTCGGCTTGCGTGCAGTTGGAGTACGCGGGAAGGGAGGCCCGCCTGGACAGTACGTGCGCGTTGACACGCCGCGTACGCCACCTCGTTATTGTGAGGGGATGAAGCAATTCGTTGTGGCAGGAGAATCTATCGCCGGCAGAACGGAAGGGCCGATAAGGTGGCGGCCGGGGTGGTCGCCTCTTAGATCGGGTCCTGGATCGGCCATCAGGTAGGAGTGTAGAGCAACAGGGGACCGGCCGGGAGCAGCGCCAAGCTCGTCCCGACCGGTCGCACAAGCAAGCGTGGGCATCGCCTGCCATTGCGCGGATGCCCGCACCATTCCTATTCTACGCCACTTCGCCTGAGCGTCAATCGGGTATTCCCCAGAGGGCTTAACCACCCCGGCCGTGTTTGGTGTTGCTGGAACGCGTGCCCTGTTTGGCCAAGTCCTGCTGAGCGAAAGAAAGAGGCGGTGAAACTCTCATTCTTGATACATGCTGGCGCTAGGTTTGTGGGTGTGCGATGGCAAGCGCGAAGTGTCGCTCGTGAAGCGTGACAGGCACACACATACGAGATACGCCTCACGAGAATCGCTATAAACTATTGTTTTGCAATAGGTTGCGCTGAAAACCGACGCGCAATCGAGGGGGACGGAGTCTGTCGGGACTCATCAGTGAGGGTGGCAGTTCGGTAGCCATTTCGCCACGATCGCGGGCCAAATCTGAATGTTGACGCTATGCTTGCGTCCCGGGTAAAGGAAAGGGTGAAGGAATACGGATTGTACGCGGTTTGGGAGTCGAGAGCGTGATTCGGGATGTGCAGATCAAGGAGCTCAAAGCTATCCCGGACGAGCGTGGCCGTCTTATGGAGATGCTCCGGGCGGACGACGAGCTGTTCAAGAGCTTTGGCCAAGTCTACATGACAACCGCGTTTCCTGGGGTGGTGAAGGCGTGGCACTACCACAAGAGACAGTGGGACCAC
>JBARRC010000215.1:0-5442 GCA_049644045.1 Phycisphaerae bacterium | reverse complement strand
ATGTGTCACCTACCTCATTAGACCTTGCGATTGGGTCATCCGTCGCAGTCAGACAATTGCACGATACGGGGAAATCCAGATGCCGCCGAAAACGATTGCATATGCTCAACAAGGTCGAGAGGTGATTCGGCGCGGTGTGAGGCAACTTGCCGACGCGGTCAAAGTGACCCTGGGCCCGCGCGGAGGGAATGTCCTGTTCAACCAGGGCTTCGGCCCACCGCTGATCACGCGCGACGGTGCGACCGTCGCCAAGCAGATCGATCTGCCTGACCCCATGGAGAACATCGGAGCCCAGATGATCAAGGACGTGGCCAAGAAGACCGCCAAGGATGCCGGCGACGGAACAACCACCGCCACGATCTATGCTGAATCGATCTTCGAGGAAGGTTTGAAGAACATCACCGCCGGAGCGGAGGCTATGGAGGTGCGGCGGGGCATCGAGCGCGCCGTCGCTGCGGTGGTTGAGGCCCTCAAGAACATGTCGGTCGAGGTCAAGAGCTCGGAGCAGATGGTGCAGGTCGCAACCTGCGCGGCCAACCATGATGAGAACGTCGGGCGCATCGTCGCCGAGGCCATGGAGTCGATCGGCCGCACCGGTGTTCCTACGATCGAGGAGGGTCAAAGTCTCGACATCATAGTTGATCGTGTCGATGGCCTCCAATTCGACAAGGGGTTTCTATCGCCATACTTCATCAACGAGGCAGCTCGGGGGCAGTGCTGCCTTGAGAAGCCGTACATCCTAGTCCACGAGAAGAGAATCTCTTCGGCAAAGGACTTCCTCCCGCTGCTGGAGGCAATCGCACAGAGCGGGAAGCCGTTGTTGGTGATCGCGGAGGATGTCGACGGGGAGGCACTCGCAACGCTGGTCGTCAATCAGCTTCGAGGGACCTTACACTCTGCCGCGGTCAAGGCTCCGGGCTTCGGTGATCGGCGAAGGGCCCAGATGGAGGATATCGCCATAATGACCGGCGCCCGGGCCATGTTTGAAAGTCTAGGCACAAAGCTGGAGAACGTTTCCCTCGCCGACCTCGGGCAAGCCGAGAAAGTAATCATCGAGAAGGAGCAGACTACGATGATAGGCGGCTCCGGCTCGAAGGACAGCATCGATGCAAGGATTGCTCAAATCAAGAAGGAGATGGACCTAACCACGTCCGACTATGACCGCGAGCAGCTCGAAAAGCGTTTGGCCAAGCTGACCGGCGGAGTCGCGCGGATCAAGATCGGCGGCGCCACCGAGCTCGAGGTCAACCATCGTAAGGAGCTAATCGAGGACGCGCTTCAGGCCTGCCGGGCCGCACTCGAGGAGGGCGTGCTCCCCGGAGGGGGCGTCGCGGTGCTGCGCTGCCTTCCCGCGTTGGACAAGGTACGCGAGACGTTAACCGGAGATCAGAGGATCGGTGTCGATATCGTTGGTCGAGCCATTCGAAGCCCGATCAAGCAAATCGCCAAGAATGCCGGGCAGGACGGTTCAATCGTCCTTATCGAGGTGCTTTCATCTGATAGCCCGAGCTTCGGATACAACGCGCTTACCGGCGAATACGGTGACCTCGTGGCGATGGGCGTGATCGTGCCGACCAAGGTGGAGCGGGTGGCGCTGCAGAATGCCTCCTCAGTTGCGGCACTCCTTCTGACAACAGATGCCGTGGTATGCGAGATGAAGACGGACGATAGCAGGCGTCCGTCGCGCCGCTCCGCGTAGTCGAGACGGCACTAACAGGAGGAATGGACGATGCCGATGAGAATCGCACTGTTGTCCTGGGAATCGATGCACTCCATTGCTGTTGGCGGGCTCGCCCCACACGTGTCGGAGCTGGCGGTGGCCCTGCAAAGACGCGGACACGAGGTCCACGTATTCACGCGCATCGGCCCAAAGCAGCTTGGGTATGAGAACATCTGGGGTGTACACTACCACCGATGTCCGTACCAGACACACGATGATTTTTTTACCGATAATGAGCGGATGTGCAACAGCTTTGTCTGGCATCTGGCTGAGACGGAGGCCTTCCTTGGCGTACCGTTTGACGTAGTTCACGGCCACGACTGGCTCAGTGTCCGAGCAGTGGCGCAGGCGAAGAACCGACACCATCGGCCGGTGGTAATGACCGTTCATGCCACCGAGTTCGGCCGTTGCGGCAACCGGCTGTTCGACGGCCCTTCCAGGCGAATCCGAGAGATCGAATGGGAGGGAACGTACCTGGCGGACCGTGTGATCTGCGTCTCGGGCGTGTTGCGAAGGGAAGTCCACGAGCTCTACAGCGTACCGATGGACAAGATGGACGTGGTTTACAACGGTGTCGACGTGGATCGCTTCGACAACCGAATCAACGGACAGGCCATTCGTCGCCGGTGTGGGGTGGGCGTCGACGATCCCACGGTCCTTTTCGCCGGACGGTTAACGTCTCAGAAAGGCCCCGACCTGCTGCTGGATGCGCTGCCTAAGCTGCGCAAGCAACACCGGCGGGCCAGATTCCTGTTTGCCGGAGACGGCGACATGCGGGATGGACTTGAGCAGCGCACCCGTAAGCTCGGGGTCACTGCGGCCGTGCGGTTCCTTGGACATCAGACGGGCCGCGACCTTCTGGGCCTGTTCAAGACTGCGGATATGGTATGCGTTCCCAGTCGCAATGAACCCTTCGGCATTGTGATCCTCGAGGCCTGGAGCGCCCGCAAGCCGGTGGTGGCGACACGGAACGGCGGCCCGGCGGAATTCATCCGGAACGAAGACACCGGCGTGACCGTGGCCGCAGATCATGCGTCAATCGGCGAAGGGGTCGACGCAGTCCTCTCGGACAGGACATACGGGCGCCGCCTCGGGCGCAACGGTCGGCGCGAAGCGGAATCTCACTTCACGTGGGATGTGATCGCCGCGAAGACCGAGGAGATCTATCAGTCTGTTCTGCAGGCATCATACTGAGTGATTGAGGTTTCCAAAGGAGTCCAAAACAGGAGCAACGTAAGATGACCACGAAGGCAACGAAAACGACAACGCGTAACGTGGCAAAGCGAGACTCGACACCTTCTCTGAAGTCTGAGGTTCCAGAAGAGAGGATCCGGACCCGAGCTTATGAAATACACTTGGCCCGAGCTGGAAGTCCGGGTGATGCTCAATCGGACTGGCTTCAAGCCGAGCGTGAACTCAATGGCCCAACAGACAGTGCCTAGCCGGCTGCATACCTCAGTTTGTCCGCCGTTTGCGGGTCCAGTTGCACCGCGGAGGCTTCTTGCTGCCGCCTGCGGACCCGTCGGTGGGTCGAATGTCCGGAGCATCAAATGAGTAAGAAGAAGCTTCAACGCTGTGCCTGGTTCGCCCTGGTCGATACGGAACGCTGTCGCCTCCTGCAATGCGATCTCACCAAGCAGGGTACACATCGCGTCCGCGAGGTGAGTGCGTTTGAGAATCGGTGGCCAAAGCACAAGCGTGGAAGGCCGATGGCCCTGGGCGGAATGACCGGGGATAGCTACGCCTCTCCCCATCACTATGTGGGTGAGCGCGTGCGGCGCTTCGCCGACGACGTCATCAACCAACTCGAGGCGGAGTGCAAAAAGCGCCAAGTCGAACGATTGACGCTCATCGCCCCACCGCGGTTTATGGGGGAGCTACGGAAACGGTATGACCGACAGAACGAGCGGTTTGAACTCCGCGAAGGTGAACTCATGCAGTTCTCCACGGCTGCTTTGGCTAGGCATCCGGTCATTCACAGCCTGATCGACACGCCGGAACCCGAGTAGCCGTGCAGGAACCTCGTCGAGTGATTGAGACCAGCCGGGGGGTACAGGTGTCAGCGGGCGCGACGGATGTTTGGATGAATTGTAGTGCCGGCACCGGTTTGTGTGTTGGCTGATCAATGCGATTAACACAATATCAGGAGAAAGATCAGATGTTGACACAACGACAGAACACATGGCCGAGGTTCGATGACCTCCGGCGAGAAATGGATCAGCTGTTCGGTGCATTTGCGGGATCCGTTAATCCGCAAATGCCCCGGCGGTCAGGCGGCTTCCCCGCAGTCAATGTCTGGGAGGACGCCGAGTGCTTCTACGCAGAAGCCGAAGTGCCCGGCGTAACCGCGGACAACGTCGAGGTTCAGGTTCAGGGCGATGAGCTGACAATCAAGGGCAAGCGGAAGCCGCAGGACAAGGACGACTCGGTATACCACCGCCGCGAGCGGGGAACAGGCGACTTCGTCCGGTTTCTGACGCTGCCGGTAGAGATTAACGCGTCGAAGGTGGACGCCACACTCAACAACGGTGTCCTGTTACTCATTCTGCCCAAGGCGGCATCGGCTCGTCCCAAGCAGATCAACGTGAAAACCAAGTAACTGGGCACAGAAGACCACGGGACTCACGCAGTGAGAATGAGAAGCCAGTACCCTTTTTGAATAGAGAGGATCACGCATCATGACGTCAACAACGTCCCTTGAGAAACGAGAAGAACAGTCACCCGCAATGGCTTTGGCGGAGCCCATCCGAGGTGGCCCCACATACCGGCCCAGCGTCGACATCGTTGAGCGGCCGGACGAATTGCTAGTCGTCGCGGACGTACCCGGTGTGACCGCAGAGAGCGTCAACGTTCGGTACGAACACGGCGAACTAACGCTTGAGGCTCACGTCGAACCGCGTCAGCGGGCCGACACAAGCTACCTGTTGCGGGAATACGGTGTGGGGGCATTCCGTCGCGTTTTTCGCCTCAACGAGACAATCGACGCGGAACAGATCTCGGCGGAGGTCGGCAACGGCGTCCTGACTCTGCATCTTCCAAAAGCGGAGTCAGCCAAGCCGAGGCGGATCAAGGTCAAGAGCGCTTAGGCGTTGAGTGTTCAGACACCACCAACAGAAAGGAAGAGACAATGAGCATAATCCCCTGGCGACAGAAGAGGCCCGAACGAATTGGGGAAGAGGGAGAGACTGGGCTCGCTCGTCTTCGTGAAGAGATGCACGACCTTGTCTCGCGTTTCTTCGGTGACGAGGACCGTACGTCGGACCTCGATAACTGGGCCGCAGGATTCGGACGGATGCCCAGAATGGACCTGGCTGAATCTGCTGACGACGTTGCTGTCAAGGTCGAGCTGCCCGGTGTCGACCCGAAGGAGGTCAACATCGAGGTAGCCGGAAACGCGATGACCATCACTGGCGAACGCAAGCAGGAAAAGGAAGAGAAGAAACGCGACTACCACTACACGGAGCGCAGCTTCGGGAGCTTTCGCCGCAGCATCCAGCTCCCGAGTACGGTTGACGCGGAGAAGGTCGACGCCACGTTCAAGAACGGGGTGCTTACCGTGAAGCTGGCGAAGCGTGCGGATGCCAAGCCGAAGCGAATCACAGTTCGCAGCGCATGATTAGGGTGCATGGCACCTGAAGATGGCACAAGGCTCACGAAAGGCCGTCAAAACAGCGTAAGGGGCGATGCAGAGTATGTTGACTTGCTTCGCGCGAATGCCGGAT
>JBARRC010000214.1:0-7234 GCA_049644045.1 Phycisphaerae bacterium | reverse complement strand
CGGTATCCGTGAGCTCCAGACCCCCACCCTCCGGGCTCTCCAAATACGACAGAAGGCGCTCGTCCACCGTCGCGTTGTTCACGAAACCGATGACAACGTGTCCCGACGCGTTGTCGAGCGTTGAAAGCCCGAGCGCGCCGGTCGGGTCCAAAAGACCCACAAACGCCGGGTTCAGGGCCCCGCAACCACCCAGCCCCATCGTCAGGCAACAAACAAGCCATCGCGTCACAAACCCGCTAGCGGCGTGTGGACCATACCGGCAATTCAAGTGGCAGTTGGCAATCACTCAAGAGTCCTTTCGCTGGAATAGTATCCCTCAGCGAGCTGTCACGTCAAGCCGGAAAATGGCCTCTTCTCAAGACGGCCCGGACGTGGGCGCGGGGCGCGGCGGCAGCGGGGGCGCAACGCCTTGGTCGTTGGAGAGAGAGTCTGTGGCGCGTTTCACCAGCTCCTCGAGGGCGTGCAACTCCTGTGGGCGTCCGGCGAGCGTGCCGTCCTTGGCCATCGCGAGCAGTCGCGCAGACTCGTGTGAGATCGGCATGAATCCGTGCACGCCACCGGATCCGATGAGCTGGTGTAACACCTCCCGCGCTTTGTCAAGGCTTCCGGCAGCCATGGCGGCCTTGACGGCGGCAAGCCGTGAGGGAAGGCGACCGATAAACGCTGCCACGGCAGCCGCCAGACGCGGGTTACTTGCCGGTACGGTCGAATGAAGGGGTCGCCCGGTGTCAGTATTCCCATCTCGATCGGGCTCCGTTGCGAGGTACGCGGCTGCTGCTTCGATAAGGTGTTCGAGCGAGATCGGCTTCGACCAGAGGTCGTCAAAGCCAGCCACTATAATTCGGTCCCGATCGTCTCTTGTCGTTGAGGCTGTCAGGGCAATGATCGGGGTGAGGCAGCCGCGGCGCCGGAGCTCGGCCGTGGCGCTGATTCCATCCATTCCCGGCATCCGGACGTCCATGAGGATCAGGTCGAACGATTGGGCCTGCGCCGCTTTGAGCGCGTCTTCTCCGTTGTCGACGGCAGTGACCGTAGCGCCGCTGCTTATCAAGGCCTGTTCGATCAGCTTCCGCGTGTCGGCATAATCCTCGGCGAGGAGTACGTGACCGCAAAGCCGGGGTTTGTCGGTGACACCTTTGAACTCGGCTGTCGGCTTGGGGGGAACGGATGTCTCATCGGGCGTGATCCACACCACATCCTCAAGCGGCCCGGTAGCAACCCGGAGCGTGAAGGTACTACCACGGTTCTCTACACTTGTGACCTCGACGGTTCCGCCAAGCTGCTCGGCAATCCACCTGGTAAGTGGTAACCCCAATCCCACGCCGCCTGATATCCCGGGTGCGCCTGGACCGATCTGGGTGAACGTTTCAAAGATACGTTCGGTGTCGCCGGCAGGAATCCCGACGCCGGTGTCTTCAACCGCGATCGTCAGCCGAGGTTCGGCGCGGTCACGATCCACCCCTATGCAGACCCACACGTGGCCTGTCTGAGTAAACTTCAGCGCATTGCCGATGAGATTGATCACCGCCTGTTTGAGTCGCGTCGAGTCTGTATGGATTCTGGCGGGGATCGCGGTGTCATAAAGAATTCGGAAGTCAACAGTCTCCCGGTCATGCAGGGGCTGTGCAACCGCCTGCACATCGGCCATAACGTCGAGCAAAGAACAATCCACGCGTTTAACTTCAAGCTTCCCGGCCTCGGCCCGGGACAGATCCAGCAAGTCGTCAATCAGTGTAAGCAAGTGCCGCCCGTTCCTGAGGATCATGTCCACGCGTTCCGGTTCGGGGGGGCTGCCCGCGGTGGATGCCAGAGACTCCGCGGCGCCGAGCATGGCTGTCAACGGTGTGCGGACTTCGTGACTCGTATTGGCCAGGAACGCGCTTTTGGCCCGGTTGGCGGCTTCGGCCGCCTCTTTGGCTTGTCGCAGCCTCTCTTCTGCCCGCCCACGGGCGATAAACGCCCCGATCATCTCCGCTGCGGTCTGAAGCAAGCGAATGTCCTCTTCCGTCCAGCCCCGAGGTGTCCGTGTGTCATCAAAGCCGATGAAACCGTACCAGTTCCCCTCCAAGAAGATGGGCAGGACAAGAATAGAAAGGATGTCCTGAGGTTCCAAAACATCCCGCTCATCTCTTGGGAAATCTCTGACCACCCCGCCAACGGGCTCGCCTTTTGACAGCTTCTCTTGCCATCGCGCGAAACCATCTCTATAGGGAAGATGCCGCAGAAGGGGGTTGTCGATTTCGGGCCCGACGCCCGCAGCGCAGGCCTCGTGCGTCTGCCGCATGCATAATCCCTCGGTCGGGTTCGAGAAGTTCTCGAAGATATAGACCCGGCTGACACTGGAGGCTCGCAGGAGATGCTGTAGGGTATCAGCGAGCGCTTCTTCCCTATCGGTATCCACCAGAATCGCCCGAGAGCACTCTGCGAGCCCTTCCTCGTAGCGCAAGCGGGTCACCATCGCTTCCTCGGCCCGCATGCGTTCAGTGATGTCACGGATGACCGCCAGGGCAAACTGTTGACCTCCACGTTGCCCTATCGAGAGAGACAGTTCAATGGGGAATTCCTGACCATCGCTTCGCACGGCGGGCAACTTAACCGTTTTGCCAATGGCCTCGTGCGGTTCCCCGTGGCAGAAGTACCCCTCGATGTAGTGGCTGTGCCTGTCGCGATACTCCTCGGGTATGAGACAGTCAAGCGACTGACCGAGCATCTGACGCGCGGACCGTCCGAACATACGTTCCGCCGCTGGATTGAACAGAGTGACCAGACCGTTCTCCCCTATGGCAATCATGGCATCCTTGCTGGCACCGACGACCGTACGAAGGCGCTCCTCGCTCTCTCGGAGCTCTTCCTCCACCCGCTTGCGCTCTGTGACGTCCCAGAAGATGCCCAGTACGCCTGTGCTGTTCCCCGTCTCATCTCTGACCGGCGTCTTTACCGTGTGGACAATCCTCGGCTCCCCGTCCTCGACGTATTCCTCGTCGAATTCGATCGTCTCCCCGGATTCGATGACTCGCTGATCATCGGCCCTGTACTTGTCCGACAACTCCTTGGGAAAGAAGTCGTAGTCGGTTTTGCCGGGAAACTCATTGGGTGTGATACCCAGCGCCAGGGCGAAGCTCTCGTTACACGTCACGTAGACCGAATCCCTGTCCTTTTGGAAGATGTTCTGCGGCAGCGTGTCGACAAGTGTATGGTATCTGTTCTCGCTTTCCCGCAGCGCGGCTTCAACGCGTTTACGTTCGGCGATTTCGTCCCGGAGTCGTTGGTTGACTGCCGTAAGGTCCGCTGTGCGTTGTTCCACACGCTGTTCGAGGTCATCGTGAGCCTGACGCAGGGCCTCCTCCGCTCGCTTGCGGTCGGTGATGTCAAACCAACTGCCGACGATTCCGCGAACACCCCCGTCCGTGTCCTTCGAGGGTGTTAGTTCGTCATGTAGCCAGAGAAAGTGACCGTCTTTGTGTCGAAAGCGGTATTCGTAGGAGATACGGTCGCCCTTTTCGATGCGCGGCAATTCGCGGAGAACACGATCAGCATCATCCGGGTGGATTCGCTGTGCCCAAAAGGACGTGTCTTCGTAGAATTCCTGCGGTTCATATCCGAACTGTCTTGAGACATTCTCACTGATAAAGGTAGTCGCGTAGTCTGGACCCGTTCCACAACTGTAGATCACGGAAGGATTCGAGGCGAGTAAGTGTTGGAGGCGCTGTTTTGCCTCGAGCAGCTCTTGCTCCTCCTGTTTGCGCTGAGTGATGTCGCGGAGTGTGCCGATCATGCCGATCGGGTTACCCGCGTCATCCCGAAGGAGCGAACTGTGCCTCAAAGTCGGAAAGACCGTCCCGTCGCGCCGGACATGCCAGATCTCACCGCTGGACTCGCCCGTCTTCTGTGTCCGCCGGTTGGCCGCCTCCAGGGCCGATAGCTGCTCGGGCGTATGAAACAAGGAGAGATGCTTCCCGATGAGTTCCTCCGGCGCGTAACCGTGAATGCTTGCGAAGGCGTCGTTCAGGAACAGCAAATTACCTTCCAGGTCAACCACGGCAATGCCTTCGGTGCTTTGCTCCACGGCGGATGAGAGAAGCTGCAGCCGCTCCTCCGCCTGTTTGCGCTCGGTGATGTCGATGTCCGCGCCTCTGTATCCAAGAAGGTTTCCTCCCTCGTCGAGCATGGGAACCCCGCTCGTCGAGAGCCAGACCGTGTGGCCGTCCTTGTGCATGTTTCGGTTTATGAAATCGCGAAAGGACTGTTTTTGGGCGAACACTTCAAATGCTGCCTTCTTCAGCTCTTCCCGGTCCTCGGGATGGAACAGGTCATAAAAGTGTTTGTTAAGCACTTCCTCAGGTCTGTATCCCAGAATCCTCTCGCCGGCAGGGCTCACGTAGGTGTACTTTCCATCCGCGTCGACCTCCCAAATCCACTCCGAAGCATTCTCTGCAATATCCCTAAACCTCTTCTCACTTTCCCGCAGCACCTCTTCTGCCGGCTTGCGCCCGGTAAGGAACATTGGAACGATCAAGGCGACCCCGGTTAGCATGGTGGCCGAGATGACCAGAATGACCAGTTCGGCGGACAGGTCGGGCGAGTGGGGCAGTTCACCGGACTCAAAGCGAAACAAAGTGATGACGCGACGGACGGCCACCAGCGTGGCGCCTGTGGCGATCAGCATCCAGGCAAGACGCCGTCCCGTAATGCGTATCAACCACAGCGCCAGGGCGGCTGTCCCCAATTGAAAGAGGACGGAAAGCCCCAGGATCAGTGTTGTGCCCATGCGCGAATCCTCCTTGCTGCAGAAGTTTGTTGCATGCCGAAGATGTGTTCGATCGCCCCCGCGACCGCGCGGATGAGGACCGGTTCCGTTTCGGCTCCGCCACAACGATGCGCATTCTACCGAGTTCACTCTGGCAAAACAATGACGCCGAAATAAGGTGTCAGGATGATTTTTTCTTCATTGCTTTTGCGGATCTGAATGGCGCGGTTGTCCGCTCACGCGCCGCAACGCGTCTTGCAGTCTCGAAAAAAATCATCCTGACACCTTTTTTCTTTGAATTATTGCCCGCATGCACTTAGTATCGACGCGGTGAGAGACGCCGCCTACGGAAGAGAAGCGTCTAACACTGGATCGGTAAACTGTCGAGACGACGGCACGACGGATCAGCGCCACGACGGACAGGTACACAACCAATAGAGGATGAACCATGATCGACCCCCGCATGACCAAGCTGGCTAACGTACTGGTGCAGTATTCCACGGAACTGAAGTCTGGGGACAAGGTGCTCGTCGAGGCCACCGACATCCCGGCGGAGATGACCTGCGAGCTGATCCGCGTGGCGCGGGAGGCCGGGGCGGATCCGCTGGTGACGCTCAAGAGCAACCGCGTCAACCGTGCGCTGCTGTGTCACTGCTCGGAGTCGCAGCTCAATCTGATCGCGGAAGCCGAAGCGCTTCGTATGAGCAACATGGACGCCTACATCGGCCTGCGCGGCAACCCCAACATCGCCGAGCTGTCCGACGTGCCCGAGGAAGGGCACAAGCTCTATCAGGATACGGTCTGGCGCCGGGTTCACCTGGAGATTCGCGTCCCCAAGACGCGCTGGGTGGTGCTTCGCTGGCCCACCACTTCGATGGCCCAGCAAGCCAGCATGAGCACCGAGAGCTTCGAGGATTTCTACTTCGATGTCTGCACGATGGACTACGCCCGAATGTCCAAGGCGATGCAACCGCTCGCCGAGCGGATGGAGAAGGCCGACCAGGTTCGCATTGCCGGGCCGGGCACGGACCTGAGGTTTTCCATCAAGGGCCTGGCCGCAATCGCGTGCGACGGTAAGCTCAACATCCCCGACGGCGAGGTCTTTACCGCGCCGGTGCGCGACAGCGTCAACGGAACGCTTCAGTATAACGCCCGTACCATCTACCAGGGCATCGTCCATGACAACGTCCGCTTTGAGTTTTCGGAGGGCAAGATCGTCAAAGCGACCAGCACCAACACCGAACACCTCAACAAGGTTCTCGATACCGACGAGGGGGCCCGCTACATCGGCGAGTTCGCACTCGGATTCAATCCCTACATCACCGGGCCGATGCTCGAGACCCTTTTCGATGAGAAGATCGTTGGGTCGTTCCACTTTACGCCGGGAAAGGCCTACGACGAAGCCGACAACGGCAATCGCAGCAACATCCACTGGGATATCGTCTGCCTGCAGGAGGCGGAGCACGGCGGCGGTGAGATCTGGTTCGACGGTGAACTGATCCGCAAGGATGGATTGTTCGTGGTAGACGACCTGAAGCCGTTGAATCCGGAGAACCTGAAATAGGAGCGGGCTGTCAGTTATCAGTAATCAGTAATCAGTGGTCGGTGATTCTTGGTCCGGACTGCGCAGCCGGTGTCGCGCAGTACTCGAGTACGAATCCCCAATCCGCAATCCGCAATATCAAAGGTTCTCAATGAACAACGATTTCTTTCGCATCATGCGCATCCGCGTACGGATGGCTTCAGCCACCTTCTCCGGCTCGGCGATCCCCTCGATCACGACATCGCGGTCGGTGGCATCGGTCGAAACGATAGCGACGCTGCCGAGCCCGAACACGCGACCGAGAAAGCTCTTGTGAATCCGCACGTCGTCGACGCGAATCAACTCCGTCTGATCGACCGTCTGACTGAGAATGCCCCGCTCAATGAAAAGCCGTTGGGTCGTTACGCGGTAACGATGGTCGACGATCTTGAGCAGGACCCTCCTGACGACGAACTCGAGGCCGGAAATCACGAAAACGATCACGACGCCGGTGAATGCCCGGCTGAAGGTAAGCCACTCGATGCGGCGTGTGAGCCAGATGACCAGGATGGCGAAGACGATGTTGCCACAGAGCCACACGGCAAGCCGTCCTACGTAGTGTTTCCAATGCGTGCGGCCGACCCAGATTTCCGTTTCGGCGGCCTCGTCCAATGCGGTGCCGTCGCCGGCGGCCTCCGCGAGGCTCGCCCCCTCACTCTCCGTGGTGTTGAAGGAACGGGGGGCGTCGTCGAGCGGTGCCAAGTCGTGGTCGGTCCGAATGGGATCATCGTTGTTCATTCTTGGTTACTCCTTGCCTGCCACATTGTAACCATGACCGGGTCCATCATACCACGACGGCCGAGATTCGCACCCCGTCTTGCCGCATTCGGCGCGGGGAAAAACCGTCGTCGAATCGCGCTTGACATCCTCTTGACGCCGATTAATAGAGGAATAAACTCTGTCGC
>JBARRC010000213.1:0-2479 GCA_049644045.1 Phycisphaerae bacterium | reverse complement strand
GTTATGTGCAGCGGTAAGAGCGACAACAAGATCGGGTAAGTCGTCGCCGTTGAGATCAGCAGCTTCCAGATTTACCGGCCGCCCAAAGGTCGGGTATGTCGTGGGGTCGATGTCAAACTCGCCTGTGCCGTCTCCCCAAAGGATTCGCACTTCCCACTCCTCTTCGTCGGCAACGGCCAGGTCCAGCGCGCCATCGCCGTCCAAGTCGGCGGTCGTGACTCCGCGGAGGCTCCACCGGGACCTAGTGAGACCAGGCCAGATATCGGATCGTGTGGCCAACCGCCCCTGACTCGTGCGATAATCGAGGATAACGCCCCCGAACGAGAGCAGCTCTGCTCTTTTATCTTGATCCAGATCGGCGAAGGTAAAGCCACCGAAATAAGTTCCACCTGGACGCCAAGTAGTTCTCCATGGCTTCCATTTCCGCCCATCCGGACCATAGAGCACCATCAAGGCGCTGCTGGTGTTTAGGGATGAGTATGGGCGGCTCCAAAAGTATTCGACAACGAGGTCGTCGCGCCCGTCGCCGTCCAGGTCGCCTGCACCCATGAAGTTGGCCCCCGCGCTCTCGCTGAGCCATATTGGGTGGAACTCCGTCCACGCATCATAGGTGCTTGCGTCGCCAAGGGTGCCGTCCGACTGTCCGTAAAAGATAGTAAGCCAATCGCAATTGTCTCCGCAGCCCTCATAATGATAGTAGTACCCCACGATCGCGACATCGCCTCGACCATCGCCGTTGAAGTCTCCGACGGTCAACAGCTTGGCGCTGCGCGGCACTGGAAGCATCGTGGGCTCGCCGAGCCCCATTCCTTCCTGGCCATAGCTGACCCAGCCCCAGTAATGGTTCCAATAGCTGCCTACGCGCACAAGCCCAAAAAGATCATCGACACCATCAGCGTTCTGGTCGGCCACGAACACGGCGCTTGGATAATCACCGGTGAATTCCAGGGAGGTCAACGGACCAAGTGTCCGGTCACCCTGGCCACGACGTAGGGCAACGCCGCTGGTGACCACATCCGAGAAACCGTCGGCATCGAAATCCCCTGTTAGGACGGTCGTTCCACCCATGGGATACGAAACATCGTCGACCACGAACGTGCCGTCCGCTTGGCCGAAAAGCAGCACTACCCGATTCAGAAGCAGAACGACCAGGTCTTCCAACGCGTCGTCATCGAAGTGACCAACCGCCAGGGATTTTGGATAATCCCCCCCTATACCACATGACGCTTCTATGGAGTATTCGTCGGGACCATCGAACGTTCCGTCCGGTGCGCCGTGGAGGACATGCACCGTGCAGTCGTTACGGCGGGCGCCGGCGACGTCCGTCCAACCGTCATCGTTGAAGTCCGCCGTGACGGCCCACTCACCGCCGACGCTTCCTATGATCGGGCCCGGAAAGAGATAGGCGCTTGGATCTTCAGGGGGTGGAATGGAGGCGTGAGTACCGGTGAGCGCTCCCTTCGCCGCGTCTGAATCGAACGGCAACCGCGGGACGCCAGCCACGCCACGCCTCGAATCGGGCTGCGGCCGATCTGCAAGTTGAGGCGGAATGAGCAGTGGCCTGTCGGGCTGGGACATTGCCTCGGCTTGCCCGCCTGCACCGACAAGGAACGGTACGAATACGATACTGACAGCGAATCGGATCATGTGTCACCTCCAGACCTTCTTTTCGTGCCAACGCGCGACTTGTGGGTCGTCTGAGCTGCGAATCGTCGAGCACGCTGGCTGATGCGTACCATCGTGCGTGCAGCTCTATCGTTTAGGTTCTCGCAGAGGTCTCGGTGAGGTGCGGCGGTCTCCGGCCCTTTATGGCCGTCGCACCCGCCAAGCCAACCGCGTAAACGCGATGGTGAGATTGTACTGCACTTGCACGATATGTTCCAGCCCATCATACGGTGGGGTACGGGGCCTCGCTGTGAGGTGCCGGGTGAGGGGTGAGGCCGCTTCCGGAACCGCAGCCGGCGTGGGATCCGGCGCCGTCTCAGACGCGCTACGCAAGGCCGAAGCAGTCTCACGCATCTGGCTGTGCTTCGGCCATCTCCGCTTCGGCCGGTGCCGCCTCTCCCGCCTCCTCCCGCTCTCGCTTGGCGTACCATTCGGGCTTCTCACCTAACGGCTCACCGTGGGCGGCCGATCGGATGGCCTCGGCCAATGCCTCGGCGTTCCGCACAGGAATCACGAAGGACCGCTTGGAGGGGTACCAGTAACCCTTCACCCAGTGCCGATTCCATGTCCGCAGACGCACATAGGTTCTGCCACCATGCTCCCGTCGGATCACCAGCACCGTCCGATGCTCATCCCACGGAACGGCGGCCATGAAGGTGTCGATCGTCTCAAAGATTTCAGGCTCTTCGTAGTACCACACTGACCTGTTCTCCCAAACAACATGTATTCCACTCGCTACACCCTTATGTTTGAACGCTGCGCGTCCAAAAGCAAGTCGCAGAATGTAAAACACAGCAGCGCGACCACGAGCGCG
>JBARRC010000212.1:0-4947 GCA_049644045.1 Phycisphaerae bacterium | reverse complement strand
CGTCACCACCCAGATGCGTATCCCCGTGGCTGGAAAGAACCTCCACCACATTCTTCTCAATCTGGACAATGCTGACGTCAAAAGTACCGCCACCGAGGTCGTAGACAAGGATTTTCTGAGGCTCGGTCTGATTTGCCTCATAGGTTAAAGAGGCGGCGGTGGGTTCGTTGATGATGCGAACCACATCCAGACCTGCCAGTTCGCCTGCTTCCCGGGTGGCCTGGCGCTGGGCGTCGTTGAAGTAAGCCGGCACCGTGATGACCGCCTTGGAAACCTCTCGTCCGAGATGCTCCTGGGCCCGAAGCTTCAGCGCCCGCAGGATCACCGCCGAAATCTCCTGCGGCGAGAACTCCTGGTCGCCCATGGTGAGCTTGACGTCCTCTCCCATCCGTCGCTTGACGGAACGGACGGTTCGCTCGGGGGCCAGCAGCCACTGGTTTCGGGCGGCCTCGCCCACCAGCAGTTGACCATCGTCAGCCAGCCCGACCACCGAGGGAAGGATGGCCTGGTCGCTCTCCAGGATCACGCGCGGTTGCCCGCGATCAAGGATAGCCACTTCGGAATTGGTCGTGCCCAAATCGATTCCAATAATGGGTTCGTCGTCCATGTCTCACCTTAGAGTTATCAGTTATCAGTTATCAGTTATCAGCGATCAGCAGCGTTTGGGCGAGATTCCCATCTCGCCCATTCGTCTCGCAGAATTCCCATCCTGTGTCGCCTGCGGGAAAGGAGTCCCGCAACTGTGGGTGCGAGAAAGGACTCTCGCACCAGCTTCAAGGATCACCACACCGGTTTGCTAAGGGGCTCTTGTACCGCGCAGAAGTCCGGCAATACTCAGATCTTCGTCTATCTCCTCCCAGTGGATGCCTTCGCCGTCACCTAGGAACTCCCATCGTTCCCGCTGCTGCGGGGTAGCATGGAGAAGACGCGGAAACCAGGCGAGAGGGACAGAGACCTTTCGGCCGTCAGCTAAATCGACGGTCATTTCGTCCTCGGTAAAGTGGACCTCTCGTGCTCGGGCGTTAACCTCAACGATTGAAGAACTCATTCCAGGACTCCAAGAAGGAAACTTGGTTCTCCCCGATTATACCTTCGATTCGCCGAAGTTCGTGCGCGGTGAAGCCTGTCGACGCAGCCAATGCCAGCGAATCAAGCCAGAACTTCGCAAGATTCTGCTCACGCTGCACGTGGATGTGAGGAGGCTCGGTACCTTCGTTACTGTAAAAGAAGAACCGATAAGGTCCAATCCTCGCTACGTTTGGCATCTTTCAAGGCTCCCGACAGCAATCCCCGCGAAAGAACGTCACCCTGTCGGCTCGTAGAATTATCCTCCTTGGCCGTTCGCGGGAAAGGATTCCCGCAATTGTGGGTGCGAGAAAGGATTCTCGCACCAGCCCGGCCTCTCCAATCCACAATCCGCAATCGTCAATCGCTCTTGCCAACTGCTCGGACCTCGGCAAATCGAATGACCCGCGAACCACTCACATACCCGCGACGCACCACCTCGACCACCGAACCTTCCGGCAGATCATCGCGCTGCACCACATCCACCACACGCATACGCTGCGGGTCCACACGCTGCCCCTCGCATTCAATAGGCCTGATGCCATGCCCCTCCATGGCCGCGTCAATTCGACGCAACGCCAACTCGTACCCTTCGAGCAAACCATCGAGCGGGTCACGCCGCAGAAACCATCGTCTCCAACCGATCCGCCGCCTGGCCTGCCGCGAAGACTCCGCACCCCGTGTCAGAGCATCGCGCACATCCAGAAGCAGGTCCACCCAGAGGCGCTGCTGGGACTCCAATTGGTCCTGAAACTCATCCCGCAATCCGTCCCGCTCAGAAATCAACGGATCGAGCGTTTTCTGCAATTGATGATGGACTTGTTCGATACCGTCGCGGAACGCCGAAACGGACTCGTCCAACCGTTCCCGGCTCGCCTTGCCGCCCCGTGATTCCAGCCGCACTTCCTGCTTGAGCGCGATCCACTCCTTGACCACCGTATGGAGGTCGACAGGGGGCGCATCGGTCTCCGGTGTAACCGCCTGCCGCGCAGCCTCATTCCGCCACTGCTCCGCCTCCAGCAGCCACTGCCGAAAAGCCGACAGGGCCGATTCGATCTCCTGCCGGGCCTCTGCTGGGATTACTTCATCTCGTTCAGCAGCTTCAACAGGCTGGGAAGCCCTACACGTTTCACCGATTTCCGACATTGCTCCTCCGCTAGCAACTCATCTATCGATTCACCTTGAGAAGGCTCGAACAGCAAGAACTTCAAGCGGCCCTCTTCGTCTTTGATACGTTCATAGGCCTCGCGAACCCGGCCGAACTCCTTCGGGTGGCGTTCCGGCGGAAAGCGGCGTACCGCTTCCAGATAATGCCGGCGGATGACCTCATCTCCGTCTTCGAAGGTGACGTTGAGAACCTCGTACGGATTGGGCATCACGGACTCTCCGCCTCCGGGGGAGCGGTGTCGTCGAAAAGCCACATCTGATCGCGGTCCAGGTCACGACGGCGGCTCCGTGTTCGGCGAGGCACCGCATCATCTTCAGAATCTTCGAGACCGTCAAACGGATCATCGTCGAAATCCGACGAGTCGCTCCCCACCGCCCCCAACAACACACGTTCCAGCAGCTTGTGGATCGACTTGCTCGTATAGCGGGTTCCCCCTGTAATGATCGTAGAGATTTCCCTGGCCACCTCATACTCACCGGCTTGGGTCGCCTGCCGACCGGCGTTATCCAACAAGCCGATCGTCTTATCCGGCAGAGGCCATTTGCCCTGCCGTAACTGGGCTCGACCCAGGAACATCGGGAAGAAGTAGTTGGCCTGGAACTCCTTCGCTCCCCTGCCGGCGAAACATTCCAAGAGTTCCCCGTGTTTTGCCGCAGCCAGGTAGCGGCAGACCCCCAACAATTGCTCCTCCGTAAAGCTCACCTTCTTGCAGGCACGCTTAAGGTAACGCCAAAGCGATCGCTGGAGGCCCTCGCAACCATCGACCCGGATGTTCGATTCCTCATATTGCCGGGCTACCGCGGCCACGGCGGCTGCTTGGGCTCCGCTGGGATTCCTTTTCCATTCCGCCTTGAGGAGATTGTTGAACCGCGTTTGCTCCTGCGCCGGGGCCTGCGCCCTTCTGAGCTCGATCGCCATTTGATAATGGAGCACCAACAGATCCTCTGCGGCGCTGCCGGCTTGGGCATACAAACGCTCCGCTTCGGTCGGATTGCCCGCCCGCCACTCCAAGGCCGCCCATTGGCAATAAACGTGTGAGGAAGATGAGTCCGGCGGACGACACAACGCCGCAGCTTGCTCGTAGTCCTTCCGAGCGAGGTCAATATTCCCCTTGCTTAACCGGCGACGGGCGGAACGCAACAAGCAGTCTTGTGCCTTGCAGTTGATTTTTGTGTTGAAGGGCTCGGCCTCGCGCGCCCGATCGAAGTACTTCAGGGCCTTGCGAAACGCCTGGCGATGAAAGCAGTTCTCGCCAAGCAGCAGAAGGCTGTCGATGTGCGTGGGCCACCGCTTCAGGATCTCCTCTGCCTGAGCTTCGACCGCTTTGCGATCTCGCTTTTTTTCAAGCGTTTCCAGAAGCTTCTCGTGCGTTTCCAAATCCTCGGGATAATGCTTGATACTTGTGCGATAGCATGGCACGGCGCTCAGCAGACTCGCCGGTGGTGAACTCGCGAATGGCGCGAACGGTAGCATGTTTTCTTCCGCCTGCTCCGTTTCCCGCGCGATGTCCCCCATCCGTTGCCAGATCAGCGCCCGCGCTCGAGGCCGCAATCGAAACGGGATCGCCTCCACATGCGGGAGACTCTGAAGGTAGTGTTCCCAAAACTCCAACGCGTCTTCCGGCGACTCCCGCTCGATACGACATGCCGTCACTCGCACCAGCTTGGGGTCTTCCGGGAATCCGCCGAACACCCGACGAAATCGGTGCCACGTCGCCGGTTCCCATTCAAGCGAACCAGCCATAGCCCTGCCCAATCGTCGAGCATAAGCCTCGCGCTCTTCGCCGTTTATCGTTGAGAGCAGTTGCTTTGCGAGATTCAGGGCTTTGGCATCGTCCTTCTCGGCAAGGGCCTTTCCAATACCCTCCAGCGCGGCCAAGCGAGGATTGCCCAGGTAGCTCAGGAGCTTGCCCCGAACCGGCAATGTGGAATCGTCGTTCGGCGTTTTGTCGTTGAGCAGGCACGACCGCAGCAGACCAGCCACCCGGCCGGCTCGCCCCTCATCTCCCGCCCTAATCCAGCACGATCGAGCGTTTGCATCTTCGACCCGAGAATACGCCAGCAGCCCCAACACGACCCACTTCCATCCCGCGCAGGGGCTTCGCAGCCCGATCGATTTCAGCTCCGTGGCGGCTTGCCTGTCGTCCCCGCGCTCGAATGCTGCAAAGGCCCGACGAATCCGCGATGCTTCATCGCGCACGCGGGGCTCGCAGAGCCGAGTGATCTCATCCCCTTGAACAACGGCCTCATCCGTCAGAAACCGCGCCGCCCGCGCGCGCAACGCCGGCTCCTGCACGCGAGCGAACATCTTCATGGCAGGTGCGGGCTGCCCACCACGCAGTCCACACTCAAACGCCAGGTGCAGCAACTCCTGGCTTCCGTACCCCAGACCAAGTGCGTGGTTCAATACCGAAAACGCTTCGAGGTGAAGGTCCTTGTCGGTCAGCTCCCGCGCCCGCAGCACATAAAGGCCGCCCAGAAGGTCCACGTGCTCGGGAGTGGCAGCGCGTCGATAGCACTCCTTGGCCATTTCGATCGCAGCCCGAATAGCACCCCGCGCACGCACCTCCTCGATTCTTTTGTGCAATTCCTCGGTAGGCAGACGCCGGTATTCCAGGACGGAACCCTTCTTGCGTTTTCGCCGTTTCTGTCCCATGAATCGTCTGGTTTTACATCGGGGTCTCTGATCGTGCGTATGCCAGTGCTCCGCCACGC
>JBARRC010000211.1:0-5757 GCA_049644045.1 Phycisphaerae bacterium | reverse complement strand
GTCATGCCGGAGAAGTCGGTGAGCGCGCCAAAAGCATCTGGCATTCCCATCGCCGAGAGCGTGGTGGCCAGGCGTTTTTCCCATTCGAACGTGAACTTGGGCAGGGACAAATCCACCTCACGGAACTCAACGTCCTCGAGGATAGCGGCCAGACGCGCAGAATCGAGTGTGCTCTCGAACTCTTCGAAACGCCCGGCATCGGGCAGGAATACTATCATCGACAGCTCGCC
Source organism: Phycisphaerae bacterium (assembly GCA_049644045.1). Lineage (GTDB taxonomy): Bacteria > Planctomycetota > Phycisphaerae > UBA1845 > UBA1845. The sequence goes on along the minus strand of JBARRC010000211.1, from coordinate 5,527 downwards.
GCCGTTGTACGGCAACTCAACAATCCGGTAGCCCTCACCCGAAGCGTAGCCATAGTTGGCACTCTGTCGCATCATTTCTATGGTAACCTGACCCCCGTCTAGAAGGTTGAAAGGCTGGTTGCTCGTGTGATCTTCATCGAAAGGTTCGCGCCAGGCTGCCTTGAAGTAGATCGCGTTTGTCAGAACCATTCGCGTAAGCGTGTTGATGGCCCCCGGGGGGATCAGGTCTTCAATGCGATCCTTCGTCTGCTCGGCGACCCAATCGTTGATGGCGACGCGAGAGGCGTCAGGCGCGTTGAGGAAATCCAGCAGGCTGAGGCCGGCCCCGTAATCCTCTGCCAGGACATCGAGGAACGCTTCGTGGAAGGAATAGCCGACCTGGCCCCAGATCCTGTTGACGATACTCAGCTGGAACTTCTCGCCGCCTGCATCCGATACGTCCTCGCCGCGGCTGGCCAGTTGCAGATCAAGCGCGTTGAACGCGGGATGCAGACCATCCTGCCCGAGCGTGAAGCGAAGCGTGTCGGCCATCTGTTGCTCGGTGTCATTTCGGGCGCCGGCGAAGGTCATCGCTAGCGCCAGCGAGATGCTGTAAGGAGAGCAGAAGATGTTGCCGGGCTCGTCGCGTACATGATCGTACAGGTCGAATGCGAACGTGCTGTTCCCATCAACCAACTCGGCCAGGTCCATCTCCGGCACGTCGGGCGACGCAACTCGGGATTTGGTAGACTGGACGAGTTCGCCCGGCGGCGGGTTCGAGTCATCTTCGATAGACGAACGACATCCACCGGTGGTAAGCAGACCTGCCAATGCGACCAACATTGTGGCGGTCCCGAGACGTTTGAGATTCGTACGACTCATAGCCGGATCTCCTGCCCAAAACCTCAGGATCTTACTGATGCGCGGCCATGTGGGTCAGCGAAACGCCGTCCGCACATATCGTGTGTACTATACGCCCAAGCTAAGAGTCCGGGAACGTCGCCAGACGCATCTCGGCTCTTTGTGGGCACCACGGCGGTTTGCTTTTTTCCGGGCGAAGGCCTGGATCTTCGGGTTCAGATCGGGGTCGAACCAATCGGCTTTGATGACGGCGGCCTTGAGGTTGTCCACCACGAGCGTCTTGGGCACACCGCCGAAGTGGCAGAACGCGTCCTCCAGGCATCGGATGAATGCCTCGGTGGTCTGCCTGTAGACCACTTCGCTGTAAGCCTTCCGCGAGTGACTCAGAACGATGCGGAACAGATGGGGACGTTTGCGTTTGCCGTTGGGCTGAATTACGGGCGCCCCGGTCCTGTGGTTGGGCGTGGACATCAACGATCCGCCATCCTGTGGCAAACGCATCGCGGACACTGACTTGGTTCCCGTCATCCTGGACCTCAGCACCGATGAGGACATTCTGGCCCGAATCGATCGCGTTCCAGTCATGGGGCGTCTGCGGATGAGGGCTGATCGAGCCCACGCTTGAAGATGAGCGGGGCGACCTGTTGTCTCGATGACTGTTGGACCTGGGTGATATCGACGAGTTGATCAGAATCGTCAGCGACAGAGTGCCTGAGAGGTTGTTGTCTGGCTGCCAAGGAAGTAGGGGCCGGGCGTTGGCTGGCTGCGAGTCAAAGCAGACCGTCAAGGCATTTGATCAAGCCGTCGATCTCGTCAAGCGTGTTGTAGTGAAGCATGCTCACCCGGACCACTCCATCCTCTGTATCATGCAGGACACCCTCTTGCGCCAGACGGTCGCACAGCCGGTAGGCGTAGAAATGGCCAAACCGGATTCCGTATCCCTTGGCATTGACCGCACGCACAATCTCGGCCGACTTCTTGTGGCGGTGGACGAAGCTCACGGTTGCCACTCGGTTCGAAGACGATTGCTCCGGTCCGATGATTCTCAAATCGGGCTTGGATTTCAGATACTCGATGAGGCGAGCCTGGAGCATGTTCTCAAGCTCGGAGATCCTGCGGTAAGCGTCCTGGATGCCTTCTCGGCTCGGAGCTTCGTTGGCCGACCTGCCTGCAAGTGGGGCAAGATATGACCAGAGAGCAGACAGTCCAGCACATCCTTCATGCGAAGGGCCACCTGGCTCGAACTTGTAGGGGACTTCCGTTCGCGGGATGAAGAAGTGGTTCGGGCCGTCAAGTTCCGCGGAGGCTTCGGTCGTTCCGAACAAAGCGGCCATGTGGGGGCCAAAAACCTTGTACGAGGAGTAGACGTACCAGTCTGCCTCCAGCGCAGCCACGTCCATCGCAACATGCGGAGCATACGCCACGCCATCGATGACGACGCGGGCTCCGGCCTCGTGTGCAGTCTTTGTGATTGCCTGCGCATCCTCGATCCTGCCCAGCAAGTTCGAAACGTGCGGAAACGCCACGATCAGCGTCCGCTCAGAAAGCTGCTTCCGTAGGTCATCCAGGCTGAGTTCGAGGCTTGCAGGATCGACTGGCCAAGTGTGGACTTGGAAGCCACGCCCCTCAAGCCTGAACCAAGGCCCTGCGTTTGCCTCGTGTGCTGTCTCAGCAACGATGATCTCATCCCTACCGTTGCGTTTAGCACGGGCGTAGCAATCCGCCAGCATGGCACAAAGGATCGTGCTCGAAGAGCCGAGCGCGACAGCCCCGTTGCCCGTTCCGTTCATGAAGAGGTTGATGAACTCGTGGGCTCGCTCGACTGTGCCCGTCGATTCCAAAGATGTTCTGTAGTCGGCCCCAAGCTGCACATAGGTTGTGAGCATGTAATCGCGCATGGCGTCCGCAACCTGTTCCGGCACCTGCGATCCTCCGGCGTTGTCGAGCAAGACATCCGATGAGGCTTGGAGGGCTGGGAAGAACCCACGTATCTCATCTAGAGTGAGCATTCGGTGGTACCCCTTGGCTAAGCTGGAACGAGAAGAAGGGCATTCTAGTTTCTTCGTTGGGGCCAGGCGGCTGCGCGGCGAAAGCCGCTTCGCCGGGATCGCGCTTGGTTGGCGGCTCCGCTTTTCAGACGCACGGGCATCATTCGCAGCATTGTACATGATCCCTGCGGAGGTGGCGAGGCGTTTCGGGAGTCCAGGCGAAGTCGGTGTGGCCATCACTTGTGGCATCAGGATACGGTGGACAATCCGTCGGTGACAAGAGAAGCTGGTATCGAAGGCGAGGCACGAAGCCGACGGAGAATACATGGCCACACTACTGACATGCAAGGCGATCTCGAAGCACTTCGGCACGCGCGAGCTCTTTGACAGCCTCTCCATCAGCTTTGCCGACGAAGAGCGGGTGGGCTTCCTGGGCCCGAATGGGGCGGGCAAGACCACGTTTCTCAAGATCATCGCAGGCCTGGAACAGGCCGACTGCGGCGACATCGACAGACGGCGGTCGGCGCGAATCTGCTTCGTGCCGCAGGACGATCGATTCGTAAGCGGAGCGACGGTCGACACCGTGCTGACCGATGCGATCGCTGATGAACCGCTTGAACAACACGAGCGCGACGCGCGAGTCAGCATCATCCTGGGCAAGTTTGGTTTCGATCAGGTTCATCGGCCCGTGGAAGAGCTATCCGGCGGCTGGCGCAAGCGGCTTGCCCTTGCCCGCGAGTTCATCCGCCAACCCGATCTGCTCCTGATGGACGAGCCGACCAATCACCTCGACCTGGAAGGCATTACATGGCTCGAAGAGACGCTTCTCGGGGTACCATTCGCCTTCATCGCCGTCAGCCACGATCGGTACTTCCTCGAGCGAGTCACCAGCCGCGTCGTCGAATTGAACCCGGTCTACCCGGACGGTTACTTCAGCGTGAGCGGCAACTACAGCATGTTTCTTCAGAAACGGTCTGATTTCCTCGATGCGCGACAGGCCCAGCAGGTGACGCTCACCAACATCGTCAGACGCGAGGTCGCTTTCCTCAAGTCGCACGCCAAGGCCCGTCGGGGCAAGTCGAAGTCGCGAATCGACGATGCCTACCGGGTGCAGGATGAACTCCGCGAGCTGAAACAACGCAACGATCAGACGGCGACGGCCGGCATCGACTTCGAAGGTACCGGTCGAAGGTCAAAGAAGCTGCTCGTGGCAAAGCGGCTCGCCAAGACACTCGGTGGCAAACTGCTGTTCAAGGATGTCTCGTTGTCGCTGTCGCCGGAGACAAGGCTTGGGCTCCTCGGCGCGAACGGTAGCGGCAAGACGACGTTGATCCGCGTGCTGACTGGCGATCTTTCGCCCGACGAGGGCAAGATCGACATGCCTGAGAATGTACGCGTCGTCGTGTTCGACCAGAAGCGTGAGGAACTTCCCCAAGAGGTATCCCTTCGACAGGCGTTGGCGGGCAAGAACGACAGCGTGGACTTTCGCGGGCGGAACATCCACATTAGCTCCTGGGCCAAGCGGTTTCTCTTCCGGGCCGATCAGCTCGACATGCCGGTGAGCGACCTCTCGGGCGGGGAGCAAGCTCGGATCGTGATCGCCCGCCTGATGCTCCGCCCGGCTGACGTGCTCATTCTTGACGAGCCCACGAACGATCTGGACATCGCATCCCTCGACGTGCTCGAGGAGAGCCTCGCCGAGTTTCCCGGTGCGATCGTGCTGGTGACGCACGATCGCCGCATGCTCGATGGCGTCTGCACGGAGATTCTGGGTCTCGACGGCGACGGGCGTGTAGGGCGGTATGCCGATTGTGCTCAGTGGCAGGCGACTCGAGCCCGTTTCGGTGAAAGGAAGGGTGAAGACGTTGCGAAGGTCCAGGCAAAGGAATCAAAAAGGAAGGCCGATCGGAATCGCCTGACCGCCAGCGAGACGAAGGAACTCCAGAACATGGAGGAGACCATCCAGGAGGCGGAGGAACGTGTCGAACAATGCCGCCTTGCGGTGGACAATCCTGAAGTCGCCGGCGATCACGTCGAGGCGCAAGAACGCTGGGAACAACTCGAGGTTGCCAGAAAGCACGTCGAGGCGCTGTACATCCGCTGGCAGGAACTCGAGGTGAAGGCGCGTTGACGGGTACATTACAAGGCATTGGCTTTGGGGACGACGCCAGCCAGCATGCAAGCTGACCTCCTGTTTCGCTGACAGTCGGTCCGTGCGGGCGACAGGGGTTCGGCGATCTGGCCGGCTGAAGTCCACATCGCCTGTGCACAGGCACTCGCTGCCCAACGATCACGGCCGAAGCAACTGAGCCAGCTGCTCGTCCTTCTCCCGGCGATCAGGCCGATAGTCGCTTCGCCACGCTTCGAGCTTGTCTGCAAGCTCACGAAGGGCGGAGCTGATCCGGCTTGACATCCGCCATCCGGGCTTGCCAGCGCTGAAGCGAACTGAGACTCAACGTGGTCAGTTAGGCCGTCGGAACATGCCGGACTGGGCCAGAGCTGCCTACGCCAGATTGAGTGAGACGCGGCGTGCCCCTCGCGGTGACGCGGGTGTGCGCCGGGCCGAACGCTGGTAAAGCCTCGTCACCGGCTCCCTACCTCTACCGCGGCGGTTGTTTCCGGTCCCGACTCTAATCCTCGCCCGTCGGGGTCTCCGTTTCCGGCAGCGGAGTCGTTGTACTCGGTGCCGGGCCTGGCCC
>JBARRC010000210.1:0-1893 GCA_049644045.1 Phycisphaerae bacterium | reverse complement strand
GGATGAATGCCGCTTGTCGGTTCAATCGTCCCTACGGGACTGAGATCTCGTCCGGCAACGTCATCCCAGCGATGAATCGCTGGGCTATTCTCACTTGCCCCTATGGGGCACCTTTGGAAATGTGGGTGATAGCAAGCGCTTGCGCTTGGGGCTCGGAAACATGTTGCACATTCGCGCACGCGCTCTTGTGTCTCACGCCACTCATTGGGTTCCATGCCGAGTGCCTCGACAATGACCCGCCGAATCTCCTCATCATCAACGATGAGCAGCCTGGAGTTGCCCATAGCCACCTCGCGAGAAGACCGCGTTTCCCAAAACGCCCCCCGACCGATAAGCCTTGGAGCGTGTTTGAGAAGTCGGGTGCCACTGGCAGCTTGCTGCCAGTGTGCTGCTCGAGGCAGATAACACACGGGCGGGCGAGCCGCCCGTGGCACCCATCGAAGGGGTTGTCCCAGCTTTTCAAACACGCTCTTAGCAAGATTGGTGGTGCTCAGAGCGCATCAAATTGATCGGTGTCCGCGTTGCGGTACTTAACACCAAGCCGCTGCTATTAACGGTAGCGTATAAGACTCGGAGACATGTTGACTGTCCTCCTTTTCGGGCGGGATTATCGGCCGCCGGCAGGTCGACCTTAAACCCCCTTGTACCGATCCTTCCCACCGCGCACCGTATGCCGATAACCACTCGTGATGCTCGGCAGACAAGTCTGTACATGTTTCCGCTTGCGGTGGTAGCATGATATTATACCAAGGGTATGAGTGTGGAAGATCAGGCAACCCAGCTACTGCGTTCGCTGGGCATGAACAATATCGAGGCGGAGGTATATAACATTCCTGCTCCGCCGGGGCGAGGCGGTCACCGGCTACCGCATCGCCAAAGCGCTCGGCCGGCCGACTCGATCTCACGCAAGACGTCTTCCGCTTTCAACACCATCTGTTCCCTTTTGTCACGCCACCAGTGCCACCCGCTCCACGGCCCGTCTGCCTCAGTCTGTCAAGTGTCGGTGGCATCAGCGTCGCCGCGCGTTGCCTGCGCGGACTGAGAATATCCCATGATGTTCATGATCTTACGGACCAGCCCCTGTCGTTCGAGTTCATGCGCGATAAATGGAGCCTCTTTACGCAGATGATTGAACGAAATCTCGCCGGTGCAGTAGTCACGAACGCGCCTTTCTCTCTCGTGAATACAGGTCTCATTGTCGTTGAGCTTCAATCGCTTGATTGTTGCCCGGACGTCGGCTTCCAGTTGGGATCGAAGGCCGCTGCCAGGCTTCACTAGCAGCGACGGGAAGTCCAAGGCGAAGACGTTGTCATCGAGTTCGAAGGGATCGAGAACATCCTGATGGGCTCCTTTGAGCCCGTTAAGGCGACCGCATACCAACCGGTAGTTGTCCCACTCATACGCTTTCTGCGGATCGACCCTAATCGGAATGAAATGCTCGACCGTGCGGAAGCCGGTGACGAGTGCAATACGGTGGCACGAATACGCGCAAATCTCCGAGTACGCTGCGTGGAGATGTCCTGCTACCTTTTCCCAAAGCCGCTTCTTCCGCACATACTTGGGCTCGGGTGTTGGCGTCGGGCTGGCCCTTAAGTGATTCTTACCCGGATCACGCACAAGTCTATTGAAATCACTCGGTTCCGGCTGACGTTTTACCGGAATCATCGTTCACCACCATGCGACTCTGCGAAGTAGCGCCACCGTGGCCAAAATTCGTCATCATCCGCAAGGCAATGCTTGAGTTCGACATGTACTTTTGATACCTCAGTAGAATCTGGCTCTTTTGCTAGTTGAAGTCCCATGGCCTTCTTGATTGCGCGTTCGGCCTGCAACGAGCGCGGCTGCATGAGTCCGAAGATGTCCGACGTCAACCACGCGTCGACTCGTCCATAT
>JBARRC010000209.1:0-3786 GCA_049644045.1 Phycisphaerae bacterium | reverse complement strand
GCCCTACAACAACCTGATCAGCGTGGCGTATCAGGCGATGGCGGGCGCTCTGGGCGGCACGCAGTCGCTACACACGAACAGCATGGATGAAACGCTCGCCCTGCCCAGCGAGCAGGCCGCGAAGTTCGCCTTGCGGACCCAGCAGGTTCTGGCCCACGAAAGCAACGTGAAACAGACCGTTGACCCGCTGGGCGGCAGCTACTTCGTCGAGAAGCTGACCAACGAGATCGAAGCCAAAGCCTACGCGATCATCGATCAGATCGACGCGATGGGCGGTGTCCTGAAAGCTATCGACCGCGGTTACTTCAGGCGTTGCATTGCGGAGTCCGCCCAGGCGCAGCAGCGAGCAATAGACAGCGGTGAGCAGAAGGTCGTCGGGGTCACGGACTTCGTCGAAGAGGGCCCGCCCGGCGTGGACATCCTCCAGGTCACGCAGGAGACCGAAGAGGCTCAGGTCAAACGCTTGAAGGAATTGAAGGCCTCGCGCGACCAGTCACGCCACGCCGCCGCCCTTGAGCGCTTGCGCGAAGACGCGAAGAGGGGTGCCAACCTCATGCCCGCCCTGATCGAAGGCGCCAAGGCGGACGCCACCGTCGGCGAGATGATGGACGCAATGAAATCCGTCTTCGGCGCCTACGACGGCGGCCCGGAGTGGTAGACCGCCCCTGGTCAGCAGCGAGGAGGATAACCGTTGGAACGTTCGAAGTTTCCACCACGAGTGCTCCTAGCCAAGATCGGCCTGGATGGGCATGATCGTGGCGTCAAGGTGTTGTCACGATCGTTCCGCGACGCCGGCATCGAGGTGATCTACACCGGCCTGTGGCAAACCTGCGAGTCGACGATGTACGCGGCCTTGCAGGAGGATGTCGACGTGGTCGGAGTGAGCCTGTTGTCGGCCGCCCACATGACCGTCATGCCCGAAATCCTGCGTATCGGCAAGGAACTCCGCATCGAGCACATTCCGGTGGTCCTTGGCGGCATCGTCCCCGTGGCCGACTACCCGGCGCTGAAAAAGATGGGTGTAGCCGACGTCTTCAACCCCGGTTCACCCCTCGACAAGATCATTGACACGATGCGCGACCTCGCCTCCAAGCGGGAGAGGCTTGACCTGCAGGAAGCCTGCATCGCCTACGCGGACCGCGATCAACGCGCGCTCGCCCGACTCATCACGGCCGTTCAACGCGGTGAAGACCTTAATGGCTGGACCCCGCCGTTCGGGGAGGCCGCCGTGATCGGTGTCACCGGTGCACCGGGGGTCGGCAAGAGTTCCTTCATCGGCCGGCTCGGCAAGATTCTCAGAGATCGGGAGAAGAGAGTGGCCGTCGTCGCGATCGACCCGAGCAGCCCGGTCACCGGCGGGGCACTTCTGGGTGATCGGCTGCGTATGATGACCGGCTCACCGAACGCGGACTTCTTCATCCGCAGCCTGTCCTCCGGGGATGTGTCGGGTGGGCTGGCTCCACACTGCCACGACGTTGTCAATGTTCTCAAGGGATTCGGATTCGATTATATCCTCGTGGAGACGGTTGGCGCGGGTCAGGCCGACGTGTCCATTCGCGAGCTGACCGATCATATCCTGCTGCTGCTCATGCCCGAAAGCGGGGACGCGATCCAGTTCTCCAAAGCCGGCATCATGGAAGTGGCCGCCGGTTTCGTGCTCAATAAATGCGACCTTTCCGGCGCGGATGCCACCGAGGCCCAGTTCCGCAGCGCGGTGGGGGAGGCCCGGCCGCTCTGGAAGGTCAGCAGCGTCCGCGACGAAGGCATCGACGCCGTTGCGGATTGGGTGACATCACTGTAGGGAGAAAAGGGGACGCAGCTTGTTTTCGGTTCCTTGGACAGCGTCAGCGTGCCTGCGGTGCGACTCACGGAAACAGGCATCTTTCGGGTAAGTGCTCTCTCATTCGCCAGGGACCACGGACCCTACGAGACTACCTTGAATCGGTGAAACCGTGCTGGAGGGTCGCCCAGTCGAGCAGATCGACGCGGCCGTCTTCGTTCATATCTTCGTCGTTGCAGTGGGAGAGTGGCGGGGTGCCTGGGCCCAACAGACAGTCAACCACCATTGCATGATCGGCCAGATCGACCGAAGCCGACGGGGAGAGGGAATGTGCGGAGACTTCTCCTTCACTTTTCTTGCACCGGCGGCTTGACAACCGCTGCTTCATAGATGGGCTAACGCTGACCCGCGGAAGGCCATAAACCTACATCGCGTTTCTCGCCAGCCCCACTGGCATCCCACAAGAACACCCGTAAATGCCGTTAAATACCGCATTTCTGCGGAAAGTGACCGCTCGCCGGCATGGGGGGCAGAAAGTTTTATAGAATTGTGCTTGACAATATAAGCGTCATTGAGATATAATATAATACATGAAGGATGCCAAGTTCTTTACCCGCCCCGTTCACGACTGGCAACGCCGCTACGAAGCCCTGCGCGCCTCCTTCGTCGAGCGATTGCCCGCCCGTGCCGTCGGCGAGCGATTCAACTATTCGCCCGCCTATGTGCGATTGCTGCGGCACCAGTTCATGCAGGGGAAGATCGATTTCGCGGAACCCGTCCCGGATGGAAAGACCAGGCGCCGGCGCGTGGACGCGACCATTCGTGAGAAGATCAGGGACTGGCGCACCCAAAGGCTGTCCGCGGGAGAGATCACCGAATGCCTCTCTGAGGACGGACATGAGATCTCTGCGCGCACTGTCGAGCGAGTGCTGCGGGAAGAGGGCTTCCCGAAGCTGCCGAGACGCACCCGTTTGAAGATGAAGATCACGGCCCTGGGGGCCCAGGTTCCCGACAAATCCAAGAAGATCACCCTTAGGGAGATCAACGGCCAGAAGATTCACTCCGCCAACGCGGGTCTGTTTCTGTTTGCCCCCTTCGTGGGCCAGTTGGAGTTCGACAAGATCATTCGCTCAGCAGGATTGCCGGGAAGCAAGATCATTGGGGCGCGCAATTACCTGCTTTCCTTCTTGGCGTTGAAGCTCATGGGGACCGAACGGTTTGCTCATGTGGGCGATGATGCCTTCGACCCTGCCGTCGGCCTGTTTGCCGGGCTCAACCTCGTTCCCAAGTGCACGGCCCTGTCCACCTATTCCTACTCGCTTGACGAGGTACATCTTCGCCGGCTTCAGGAAGCGTTCGTGCGGCAAGGTCAAAAGCTCAGGCTGTATGACGGCAAGGTCGTGAATCTGGATTTTCATACCGTACCGCATTATGGGGAGGAATCCGAACTGGAAAAGCACTGGGCCGGGGCACGGGGAAAGGTGATGAAAGGGGCCCTAACGCTCTTTGCCCAGGATGCGGAAACCAAACTCATGCTCTACAGCGCCGCCGACATCCAACGATCCGAGGCCGATGACCAGGTGCTCAGTTTCCTTTCCTTCTGGAAGAAGGTCCATCGGGGCGTCAAGCCCACGTTGGTCTTTGATTTTAAGTTTACCGGCTATGCCCAGCTTTCCAAGTTGAATCGCCAACATGTCAAATTCCTGACGCTACGGCGACGAGGGAAGAACCTGGTCAAGAATGTCGATCAGTTGTCGCCGTGGAAGCGGATTCATATTCCTCACGCCAAACGCAGATTTCCCAACCCCCTGGTCCACGAATCCTTGATTCACCTGCGGAACTACCAGGGCCAGTTGCGACAAGTCGTGGTGCGGGGCAATGGCCACGAGAAACCGGCCTTCATGATTACCAATGATATGCGGATGCCGCTGGAGCTGGTTGTCGGCCACTATGATGCCCGCCGCTGGCGCGTCGAGAACGGAATTGCCGAAGCGGTCAAGTTCTTT
>JBARRC010000208.1:0-28370 GCA_049644045.1 Phycisphaerae bacterium | reverse complement strand
CCTGTTCGGTGCACCGAGGAAGGCACGGGCGGACATCGCCGGGGACCCGCCGGTCGGCATTCCGGATCGGCTTGTCAACTTCGTCGACATCTCCTACGATGTCGACGCGTTCCGTGGCCTGCCGTATCCGTTCCCCGGACCGAGTTGGTGTCCGTGATTTAATTGGGGATTGATGGTTGGGGATTGGGTGGCCTACCCTTGAGTCACACGCTTGGCGAGCGGGTGGGTGGCATGGTCAAGCGCAGCGCCGCCATAAGTTAGGCACACTTTTCGGCAATGTCCAACATGCCGGCGCCCGTCTCCGACGGGCTTGGGCATGCCACCCAACCGTGATTGTGGATTGCAGATTGCAGATTGACGATTGCGGACTGATTGTGGTTCCAATCGTCAATCCGCAATCGTCAATCGCTAATCCCCAATGGATTACTCCGTGTGCATCAGGAAACGCACCATGGCCACCTCGCCTGGTTCGATGACCGCGTCCGCGGTTTCGGGAATAAATCCGGGCGCCAGGGCGATCAAGTGGTATTCTCCCGGATCGAGGTCGAAGAATCGGAAGTGACCCTCACAGTCCGTCTCCGTCTCAGCGATCGGCGGCGTCGAAACATCGTCCGGGGCTGGACCGTCGAAGAGCAGGATGTGGACGCCTGGGAGCGGCACGGACTCGTCCCAGCTTGATCCCCCTCTAACCTCCCCGACAATGCCTCCCGAAGGTTCCACAATCGGGCGCAGGGAGAAGTTGCGCTCGGTGATCCGGCCCGGGAAGATCTCAACGCGTTCCGCGATCGGCTCGAACCCCTCGGCCGACACTCTCGCCAAGTAGAGGCCGGCAGGGATGTCACCGAGACGGTAGAACCCCGCATTGTTCGTGCGTGTCTGGGCCACCACCTCATCGCTGTTGGGGTCAGCACCGTCAGGATCAGGACGGATTAACTGGACCAGTGCACCGGCGATCGGTTCGATTACGCCGGTTCCGGCTGCGTTCAAGACGTAGCCGGCCATCGCACCGGGAACGGCGCCGGGAACATGGGACGCGAAGAACACCGAAGCGAACGGACCGACGCAGCGGATCGGAACCTTGACGATGTGGAAGGGATTGCTCAGGGCATCGCACGGGCCCGGAGTCTCGTCATCGATGATTCTGACCACGGCGTCCGCCCCACAGTGGTGCACGCCGGCGATCTTGATGAATGGACCACAGGAGCTGCTTTGCGTTCCCTGGATTGCGACGAGGACGGTCCAGCGCCTGAAATCGACCCGGGGTAAAGGTGGCGGGGGAATGTTGCCGGCTGTGTGCTGCTGCCAGAAACCCGCCCAAGACCTGGGGTTGTGGATGACCGCGGTCAGACCAAGGAACCCCGGGTCACCATAGCGGTAATAGCTCACTTCACCCTCGTCGATCGTCTCCACCAGACAGTTGCAACACTCACACTGGATCGAGTCGACGGTCTCAGGGAGTTTATCCGCGGTTAACCGAGACGGGTGCCCTGCGGGTTCACCCGCCCAAACCAAGCCTGTCGTCACGGTGACGACCATCCAGCACCACTTCGTTGCTCTTGTAAGGTTCATCTCAGGTTCTCCTTAATCATGTTCTGTCGCGGCCGGTTTACGACCCTCAACACGAATACAGCAATCAAATCAAAGATGGGACGCACAATAAGGCCTTTCCCCATCCGTGCCCTACACCGATCGGTTCGTTGCGCGTTTCTGTGACGGCCGATATGACGATAGCCGGGTGTATCGACTCAGGCACCCCATCGCTCCCGGTCATGGACTTGGTGACCCCTAAAAACCCCGCCGGACATTTTATCAGACTTCATGTGCCCAATCAAGCCAAACGGGTTTTCACCGCGTTTATTGCACCCTCCCGGCCCCGATTCAGCCGGATCGTCAAGGACGGCCGTTCGTATTCTGAGTGGGGGAGGCCTCTTTTTCTGTTTGATGGTGAGTCGCAATGCGGTATCATATTGTGATATGATAGCGGCCGTTTGGTTATCGGCCTCAGCGGCTGGTATACGCGATTTGTGGCGAGGGGAACATGTATTGCTTTCGTGGGGGGTGGGCGCTGTCGCACTTGGCATTCCATTCCTGACTTCGGCTGCTTCGTGACCTTCCTAGCTAAGGGGTGATAGCCGGGACCAGAGAGGCTCCGACCCACAAGAGGGGAACAGGAACATGCGAACAGGTAAGAGATCCGTTGCGATGAGAGTTGTCGGCGTTGGGGGCGCGCTGGGTGCCGTCGTCCTTGTGGCCGTGTCCATGAGCCTGGCGAAGACCCCTGGGTCGGTGTGGATCGTTCGGCCAGGGTGCAACCGTGACTGTCAGCTCTTTGACATTTACGGAAAGCGCCAGGTACTTCCGTCGGCGGGATCGGTCGCCACGCCGATCGGGACGACCTACAGCGTCTTCCACCTGGTCGGTGCAGACCTCGAGGGGGAGGGAGTGACTACCTGCTTCTCCATTGCCGATGAACCACCGCCAGGCGCTGAGGATGACATCGTGACCTACGACGGGATTCCCGAGGACGTTCGGACCGACATCCTTGGAACCGTTCCGACAGTTGTAGAGGACACGACCGACAACGCCGACGGCACCCATCTGCTCGTCGTGGACACCAGTTCCCCGCAGGGCACCGAATTGTTCCCGGGCGGCTTCTTTGATCTGGAGAGCGGCAAGGAACTCACGGACGCGTGCTACTGGCTCGGGCTTCCTGATCCTCTGGATTGGGAGGGCATGGACTCGGTGATTGCGGCGTCGATCTCGTATCTAAGCGACGGGAGCATCGTGGTCGATCCGGTTGACGTGACCGAGATGTTTTCTGATCCGTGGGACGGAGTTTTCGCCGTGGTGTTGGTTGACGGTGCTGGTGCGGGCATTAACGGCGTGCGTTTGGAGATTCTCGTTGAGAAGATGTCGCCGGACCCGATCGGCGCCTGCTGCGTCAATGGCGAGTGCATCGGCGACATCCTACGATTAAGCTGCGAGTTCCAGGGTGGCCACTGGCATTATGGCGCCTCGTGCGGACAGAATCCGGACCTGCCGCCACCCGTTTGCGAGCAGACGGCGTGCAGTTTCAACAACGGCTTGCCGCTCGACGATGCCGGGGCGCCGGCGAGCCAATACGCACCCGATGAACCGTTTGCGGCAGGGGCGGTCGATGACTTCATCCTGAGCAGTCCGGGCGACAATCCCTGCCGGATCGATCAGATCCGCGCCTGGATAGAACACTTCAACAGTCCGGGGGGCGATCCGGATCCCAACCTGCACTACCAGGGAGTCAACGTTACCGTCTACGCCAATACCGATCCGAGAGGACCCGGGGGTGAGCCGGAGGACGATGGGACACACTTGGCTTACACGTACAGCGGCATCCGATACACCCAAACCATCCCGATGTCTGCGATTACCGCAACGCCACTGAGCCCGGGGCCGTGCCTCGATAACGGGTTGTGGCAGCTCGATATCCCCGTCGACATCATTCTCAGCGAGAACGACACGTATTGGCTGGAAGTTCAGCCGATTATGAGTTTCGAGGATTTCGGGCAGACTGCGTGGTTGCTTTCAACCTCTAATAACGGTCATCGGGCGCAGCGGATCTTTCGGTACGGCAGCATCACCCAGTGGCGGGAGATCAGTGGGAATGCAGATGCCTGTCCGCAGGGCAGCCCGCCGACGCCGCCGGCTGGGACACGCACGAACCTGGCGTTCGAGCTGTTCGGCGAAGAGATCATTGGTCCACCCAACGACAACTGCGAAGACGCCCTGCCGGTCGAAGATGGTGTAATCTCGTTCACCACGTTCGGCGCTACGACCGATGGACCGGACGAGCCGGAAATGTGTGAGTTCTGGAGTTACACCCACATCGAATCGGACATCTGGTTCGACTACCCCGCCTCATGCACTGGTGATCTGACCGTCAGCCTGTGCGGCAGTGAGTACGACACGAAGCTGGCGGTTTACGCCGGGTGCGGTTACTGCCCGCCGCGTGGCCTGCCGGTCGCGTGCGATGAAGACGCTCAAATGCTCTTCTGCAGTTTGCAGTCGGAGCTCACGCTTCCGGTAGTCGAGGGCGATTGCTATACAATTCGCATCGGAGGGCACCGCGGCGCCCAGGGCCGTGGGATCATGACGGTCCGCTGCGAGCTTCCCCCGCCGCCGACGGGTGCGTGCTGCTACGACGGCACCTGCCTGGGCACCATGACCGAATCTGATTGCGATATCCCAGACGGCGAATGGTTTGAAGGTGAGGACTGCGCGACGTTCATCTGTCCGGTACAGCTACCCCCTCACGACGAGTGTGGCGAGTGCATCCCCGTATTCACGGACGAGCCGTACAGCAACCGGACCAATCATGCCACTGGCACGGACATCAGCGACTTGTGCGGGACCAGCGACACGGCTGACGTGTGGCACTGCTGGACGGCGGACTGCACCGGCGTCGCCACGTTTAACTTGTGCGACAGTGCCTATGACACCACGGTGGCAGTCTACGATGCGTGCGGGGGCAATGAACTGGACTGTAACGACGACGGCTGTGGGGCCGGCGCGGAGACCCAGTCGCTGCTGGAACTACTCGTGACAGAGGGTGCGACTTATTACATCCGTGTGTCCGGTCACAACGGAGAGGTCGGCAACTACACGCTCATCGTGGAATCCTGCATCAGTGCATGCTGCAATACTAACGGATCCATCTGTGTACTGGCAGATCCCGACGTATGTTCCGACTTCGGGTGGATTCCGCATGAGCCCGGATCGGTCTGTCTCGGCGATAGTGACCACAACGGCATCGATGACACCTGTGAGCAGTCGCCGGACGCCTGGTTCTGGAAGGATTACAACGGTGAGGACCCCGGCGGCTACCTGCCGGACTTCGACCAGAACCAAGACTATGACAACGCGGACGGGGATGCCGACCCCACGACCGGCGTGGACCCGTTCTACTGCGGGCCCACCGCGGTGGCCAACTCACTGTGGTGGTTCCATCGTAAGTATCCGGAAGCCGGCGTCGTGCCGCCGGGGTACACGAAGCTCGAGTTGATCGAGCAGTTGGCCACGAACATGGGCACCAATGGGACAGCTACCCATCCAAGCCCGAACGGCCACCAAGGCCCCTACGCCGGTACGTTCATCGACGATATGCAATCGGGTATCAACGCCTATCTGGATGACAACGGCCTGACAGGCCTGTTCGATGAGCATACCGTGACCCCACCGCCGTATGAGGATGTGGTGAACGAACTCACGCAGGGTCGGGACGTGACACTGTTGCTTGGCTTCTATCACGTTGAAGACGTCGACCCGATCGGCGATCCGCTTGATGGTTACGTGGTCCACTGGCGCCGGACGGGCGGTCATTATGTCACGGTCGCCGGGGTGGATCCCATGAACGATAAGCTCGCGATCAGCGATCCCGATGCCGACATGGCTGAGGAAGGTGCTCCCGGCGTCGTGCGTGGTGGCGACCATGACCACGACGGCGACGGTAACCCGGATACGGCGCTACCGTTCCGCGATCCGGGCTACGACCATACCGAGCACAACGACGAAAGCCTGGCCTCGCACGACTTCTACGAGGCCATGCCGTCGTTCACGCCCGGCGAGACGTGGATCCTGGCGGTCGATGGTGATCCGTTGGCCTATGCCGAGCTACTTGCTAGCTTCCATAAGCGAGATGCCGGCGGGGAGTTCGACGTCGACAGTACGTTCGTGACGCTCGACTTCCTCGACCAGAACGGTTATCCGCATCCGGCTGTGTGTCAGACGTACACCGCGGTGGAGCACGCCGTGGTGGTTTCACCGCTGGACATATGCCCCAACGCGCAGATCGCCACCGCCCAACCACCGGACGGGACCGTCGATGCCCGTCAACCGCACGAGAACTATAGCGCGCTTCCGCGGCAAGGGATCGGTTCACCGGGCGGACAAGGTTCCGACCGCGAGCCAATCGTGATCGTGTTGGATCCGCCGGTGACCGGCGCCGAAGGTTGCTTCGTACTCTGTGAGACGATGGTGGACCCGTTGCTGGGTGACAATTCCGTCGCGAGTGTCATACGCCTGACCGACGGTTCGTACGAGATCGTCCTTGACCACGCGATCACCACCGGGGCGGTGACAACGATCGAGTACAAGGGCGATGGTAGTTTCGTGGAATACACCTCGCATCCAGCCAATGTGAACAGTGATGGCTTCTCGAGTGCACTCGACATTCTCGCGGTAATCGACATCCTCAATGGCACGGTCACCTCATCTTGGGGCATTTATAGTGAGGACATCGATCACAGCAGTGTGGCTGCGCCAGCCGACATCTTGCGGGTGATCGACCTGCTTAACGGTGCGGATGAGTTCGAGTCATGGCTTGGAGTGACGAGGCCGGAGAACACGACGTGCCCGTAGAAAAGGGGACGCAGCTCGTTTCTGCTAAAGTGAAAGGGGGACCGCTTGTTGACCACAGCAAAACGAGCTGCGTCCCCTTTTCTTACCCCGCTGCAGCTTGATGTTCCTTCCTGGCGGCGTCGATGATCTGTTGCTGGACGTTGCCCGGGACGATTTCGTAGTGCGAGAGCTCCATCGAGTAGCTGCCTTCACCGGCGCTGATGCTGGACAGCCGGGAGTTGTAATCCGACAGTTCGGCCAGCGGGACGACGGCGCGAATCATGGCCAGGTTGCCGGGCAGCATGTCCTGCCCTGAGGGCCGGCCCCGGCGTGAGGCCAGATCCCCCTGAATGTCGCCGACCTTGTCCGCGGGTACGGTGACCTCGATGTTGACGATCGGCTCAAGCAGGACGGGTTTGGCTTTCGTGAACGCGTCCTTGAACACGCCGCGCCCGGCGATCTGAAAAGCGATGTCCTTACTATCGACGGGGTGGGTTTTGCCGTCGATCAGTTCGACTTTCAGATCGACAACGGGATAACCGGCAAGCACGCCCTCGGTCATTTGAGCCCGTATGCCCTTGTCAACACTGGGCCTGAACCCCTGGTCGATCGCACCGCCGAAGATCTTGTCGATGAACTCGTACCCTTCACCGCGCTCAGCGGGCAGCATGTTGATGATGACCCGGGCGAACTGCCCCGCGCCGCCGGTTTGCTTTTTGTGCGTGTACTCGACATCGCGGGCCACAGCGGTGATCGTCTCGCGGTAGGGGATCTTCGGCGGCCTGGTCTCGACCTCAAGCTTGTACTGCTTTGACATCCGCGATAGGTAAGTCCGCAGTTGCATCTCGCCCATACCGCGAACGACCAGCTCCCCGCCCGTGCCCCGCTCGGAGATGAAGCAAGGATCCTCCTCCATAAAGCGTTTCAACGCCCCGCCGATCTTGTCCTCGTCCCCGCGAGCCTTCGACTGCAGCGCCAATGAGAACATCGGTTGTGGAAAGGTCGGCATGGCAATCGTACCCCCCTTCCCCGAAAAGACGACGTCGCCAATGTTGAAGTCCAGTTTGACGAGCGAAATGATGTCACCGGCGACCCCGGCCTCGAGTTCGCCGTGCTCGGCGCCGAGCGATCGCATGACCTGCCCCGGCCGCGTGCCTTTCGTCATCCCGACCGTCTTGAGTGCCATATCCGAGGTGAGCTTGCCCGAGTGGATGCGGATGCCGAGGTATTTAATGTTGCTCCTCAGGTCGGTGGTGATCTTGAACACCTGGCCGATAAAAGGTCCGTCCTGCGTCGGCTCAATTTGGGTTTCAGTTTCACCGTCGACCAATGTGCGTTTTTTGCCGACGACCGGTGACGGACAGAAAGCCTCGAGCGCGTCGAGGAGCTCGGCAATGCCGACATCCCCGCGCGAGTTGGTGAAGAGGATCGGCACCAACTCACCCTGCGCGACGGCCGCGGCAGCGGCGCTTCGCGCCTCGTCGTCCGACAGCTCGCCACCAAGGTACTTCTCCATCAACTCGTCCTCGGCACTGACCACCGCCTCAATGACAGCCGTGTGCGCTTCCCCCACATCGGAGAAATCGGCGCTGCCCGATTCGTTGGCGAAGCAGTCGATCACGCCTGTGCCGCCGGACGTCGGCAGGTTCAGCGGGACGCACTGGTGGCCGAAGGATTCCTGGATTTGCCCGACCACCGCGGGCAGGTCGACGCTGGAAGCATCGATATGATTGACCACGATCCAAATGCCAAGCCCGTGGTCGCGAGCCCGCTCCATCATCTTTCGCGTGTTTACCTGAATGCCGGCTGATGCGGAAATAACGATGACGGCACACTCGGCAGCCGCCAGCGCGGCGATGGCCAATCCGCAAAACGCAGGTGTGCCGGGTGTATCAATGATGTTGACGTGCATCCCCTTGTGGGTGAGGTAGCACAGCGCGGAGTCCTGGGATGACAGCTTCTGCTTCTCCTCGTCGGTGTAGTCCAGAATCGAGGCTTTGTCCGGCACGCTTCCGAGCCGGTTCGTAACACCGGCTTTGAAAAGCAGCGCTTCGGCAAGCGAAGTCTTGCCGGAGCCGCCGTGGCCTACCAGGGTGATGTTCCGATGTTTGTCAACCTCAAAGACTGCCATCAGTTACTCCTCTAACGAGCCGCAGGCTTTAGCCTGCGCGGATACCAGCTCCAGCGAGCCGCAGGCTTTAGCCTGCGCGGAGATGTGGGGCACCGGTTTCTAACCGGTACCCCACGGGTTAAAAACCCGTGCCACACCGGGGAAACGCGGCGGCTCGCTCACATCGCTATCCGTATTCACTTAGCACAGGAACCCCACATGGTAGCCGAAGTCTTCGGTCCGCCAAAGACGTGCCGGCAGGATTTTTCGGACCGGCCGGCGTTTCTCGGCTACAATGGGGTACCACCAAAGAGGAATCGTCGGATGGGTGGTGGACTCTCAGGAACCCGGGTTTTGGCGCTAACGCGGAGACCGTCCGCGCGTCAGAAAAATGGATGATGAGCGCCGTGCTGCCTATTCCGCAGACACTTCAGGATCCGATCGACGGGCTTCGTCGCGCGAAAGACGACGCGAATCACCGCTGGGTTGCGCGTCTCATTGAGCGCGAGGGACCGGGCATCCTCCGGATGTTGTGGCGGCTCCTCGGTCGCGAGCAGGACGTGATGGATGCCTATCAGGACTGTTTCTGCAAGCTTGCCGCCGGCAAACGCCGCGGAGACCTCGCCAATGCGAAGGCCTATGCGTATCGTACGGCGACGAACATTGCCATCGAAGTGATTCGTGTCCGGAGGAGGCGGGCGGCCCATTGGCCTGCGATTGTGGCCGAGCAAGTCCACGCCCGGCCGGACGACGCTGCGGAGAATGAGCGACCGGATCGTTGCGAGCGGCTTCGGGATGCGATCGCCCGGTTGCCGGATCATCTGCGTAACGTCGTGGTGCTGCGAGACCTGAGCCGCATCTCGTACGACGAGATCGGCCGAACGCTGGGCATTGAGCCGACCACGGCGCGGGTCTACCGGCGGCACGCGGTGGTCAAACTGGCGGAAATCCTCGGTGAAGGGGACCGATGATGAGCGAGAGGGAGCTATCGGGGCAGGACGGCGAAACCTGTCCGAAACGTGTCTGGGTGATGTTGACGCTGTCGGACGACGAGGCGTTGGAGGAAGGCGGGAAGCTGCCCCAGGGTCTTCAATTCCATCTATCCCGCTGTGAGTCTTGCCGGGCTCTTGCCGAGCGTTTGCAGGCGGTATCCGCCACGCTGCACTCCTTGTCCAAGATCGAACCGAGCGACGAGCTGGCTGCTCGGGCCGATGCCCAAGCGCTTGCAGCCCTCCGGGAGGGGGCGAGACTGACGGATCGGGTGGCCATCCCGGATGAACCGGAACCAGCGTCGGCAGCGGGCGGTGCAGCCCGTTGGCGAAGTGTCGGGCGATACGCAGCGGCCGCCGCGGTCCTCATCGCCGTGGGACTCTTCAGCCTCTCGGAGTTTCGGCGGCCGCACGATCGCAGCCTCGCTGGAAAGACAGAGCCGGGTGGATTCTACGTTCCGTCGCCACGTGTCGTGGCGGATTCCGCCGGACCGGTTTCGGAAGGAGCCGCGGGGGGTGCCACGGGCAGCTTGTCTGCGGGCGATGCGGGGCTGCCCGGATCGTCGAGCACCGGCGGAGAAGCCGCCAGCGGCACCCACGAGAAGCTGGCTGAGGCCTCACCGGTGGAGCCCGCCGCTACCGGGCCGATCCACCGTCGGCGACCGCGGCGGATTTGTCGCCACCATTCCCATGTCGAGGCGGCCATGTGCGAGGATGTGGATTGCATCTACCGGGCTGTGATCCTGCCGTCCCGTGGGCAGCGTGATCTGGGGTGGGGGGAGGGCCTGTTTGACAATCCGCGCTCCACCGTGTCTACTGTGCACCAGAGCGAATAGCGAATGGCAAATAGCGAATTAAGAAAGAAGAAGTGAGCCCTTCTTCATTCGCTATTCTTGATTCGACATTCGCAATTCACAACGACTATGGATGCCGACCCACCTGCACCGAAGTCAATCGACAGCGCCCATCGTGTTGCCGCGCTGAATCGCAACGATAAACCGTTTCACGTGGTTCTCGCCCAGCAGTTCGATCGTCAGGCCATCGACCAGCTATGCCAGCTCGCCGACATGATCCGCTCGATCGGCGGCTCGCGGCAGGGGACGCAGTTCCTGCGGACGATGCTGAGCCACCACCGGGCGATGCTCTATTTCATTCAACCGTCGACGCGCACCTTCCTGTCGTTCACGGCGGCTTGCCAGATCGTGGGCATGCCCTTCAACGAAGTGCGAGACCGTTCCACCTCGTCGGAGGTCAAGGGGGAGTCCGAGGACGACACGATCCGGGTGCTCAGCCAGTACTTCGACCTGATCATCATGCGTCACCCGGCCGAGGGGTTCGCCGAGCACGTCGCCAACATGCTCAACGACATGCCTCGGACGATCCCCGTCATCAACGGGGGTTCGGGCAAAGACCAGCATCCGACCCAGGCCCTGCTCGATATCTATACGTTGTCCAGGTGCTTCGCCGAGCCGCGGGCTTCAGCCCGCGCGCAACCCCCCCTCTCCCCCCCTTACCAGGGGGGGGCTAGGGGGGGTGAAAGTCCACCCGGGCTGAAGCTCGCGGCTCGCGACGGCATGTCGCGGTACGCGCAGAATGCGTTTGCTGGAAAGACGATTGTGTTTGTCGGCGATCTGAAACGCGGCCGCACGGTTCGTTCGCTGACATATCTGCTCTGCCGATACCCCGGGGTACGCCTGGTGTTTGTCGCACCGCCGGGGCTGCAAATCGGCGAGGACATTCTGGATTACGTGTCGCGCCACGGCATTGAATATGAGATTGACGATGATCTCCGCGCGCACATCGGTGAATGTGATGCCGTCTACATGACACGTATGCAGGATGAGTGGGATGTCGCCGGAGAATCGAAGGCGATCGACTTCGATCGGTATGGCCTGACCTACGAAATGGCCAAGGACTTCAAGCCGAATCTGACCATCATGCACCCACTGCCGCGGCGGCACGAGCTCGATCCGAGGCTCGACGCCCTCCCGCAAGCGAAGTATTGGGATCAGGTTCGCAATGGCATGTGGATGCGGGCCGCGTTGATTGCCTCCATCTTCAATGTCGACGTCGCCATCCGCGATCACTACCAGGCTTACTATATGTTTTGAATAGCGAATCCAGAATGGCGAATAGCGAAAGAAGGGTTCGCTACCGAGCCGCGGGCTTTAGCCCGCGCGGACGTCCGTTAATCTCTTGATGATCGTCGCAGAGCGCTTCTCCCCTGGTGGGATGTCTCAGTTATTGCCCCACCGCAACACTCGCTCTCGAGATTATCGGCGCGGCGTTGTTGGCGGTGGCTTGAACTCGTAGAATACAGAGCGTACCATACGGGTAGCACTGTGATCGGTGGTGATAGAACAGAACTCCTTTTTGTGCGGAATTCGAAGATGGGCCATAGCTCGCCTCGGTATTTCCGATTCTTAACATCCCGGTTATTCCCGGTGCATATCCGATCACTGCTTCCCCCGCTACGGCGAGTTTTTTGGGTGCTGATGGTTGTCGCCCACGCGCCGGCACTGGTCGGCGCCTGGCGGTTGTTCGTCGAGAACGGGTTTGATGCGGAGCCGCTTTTCGGGTCCATCGCGCTGACCTTCTCGATGGTCTTTTTCGCACTCAAGGTCGGCGACGTTGCGTTCCTGAGATTTCGACCTGGTCGGCGCTCGTTTGTGGCCTTTTGCATGGTCGTCGCGCTGGTGCACCTGGACGTGATCCGGCCGAACGACGACCCGACGTTGGTGCCCGAGTGCACCGTGCTGACCGCGACAACCTGGCTGGTTGGAACGCTGCCGTTAGTCCGACGGACACCGCGTGAAGCGTTGTCGCGGACTGGATCGGCCTTTAAGTATCGTCCTCCGGTGAGACCCACAGCGGGGACCGTCTGGCTGGACGCGTTCCGGCCACATTGCTGGGTCCTTGCCTTCCGTTTCTTTAGCCTGCGCGCACCCCCCGCTTAGTCATTCCCTCCGGCCGGGCGTCAAACGAAGCGCCCTGCCGACCGGTTTCCGACTGTTAGTGCTGCGCCATGTTTATGATCGGGCACTTCGGCCCGAATGAATGTGCGCTGACGCGCGCAGGTTTCATTGCATACTACCTTTGGGGGGAGATTAATGGGTTCGCTGCTATCGCAATTGACAGGCGATGCCATCGCGGAGGTGGAAACCCGACCCACACCCCCGCGCCGACGCGGGGTCCTTCTGATCAACCTTGGATCGCCGGACAGGCCTGATGTGCCATCCGTGTGTCGGTATCTGGCCGAGTTTCTCAGCGACCCGGCGGTGATTCAATTGCCGGCGGGGCTTGGGTGGCTTAACGGTGTCCTGGGACGCCTCATCGCGCGGTTCCGCGCGCCCCGCTCTGCGAAGATGTATCAGAGGACCTGGACGCAGCGCGGCTCGCCTCTCAAGGTGATTACCGAGGATCAGACCTCGGCGCTGGAGACGCTTCTACCGCGTGGGTGGCGTGTATTCCACGCGATGCGTTACGGGCGGCCCGGCATCGCAGACACGCTTCGCACGATCGAGTCAGCCGGTATCGATGAGCTGGTCGTGCTGCCGATGTATCCGCAGTTCAGCGGTCCGACCACGGGTACGGCGCTGCGCGTCCTGTACGGCCATCTCAAAGCGGCCGGCCACCAGGTCCACGTGACCACACGCAACGCCTGGTTCGATGATCACGGGTATATCAATGCGCAAACGGCGCTCATCGAGGAATACGCCGGATCCAATCAACTGAGTCCCGATAATGCGTTTCTACTGTTCTCCGCGCATGGGCTGCCGATGTCGTATGCCAGGCGTGGCGATCCTTATCCCGGGCATGTGGCTCGGACCGCAGGGTTGGTGGGGCGCCGTCTGGGCTGGCCGACGGACCGGATGACCGTTGCGTACCAGGGTCGTTTTGGCCCCACGGAATGGCTGAAGCCGTATGCCGACGAGGTGCTCATGGACCTGGCCCGCACGGGCGAAAAGCGGGTCCTGGTCTGCCCGATCAGCTTCACCGCGGATTGCCTCGAAACGCTGGAGGAGATCGACATCCGCTATCGGGCGATGCTCGAAGAAGCCGGCGCGGAGTTATACCTTTGCCCGGCGCTGAACACATACGCCCCGTTCATCTCCGCGTTGAAGCATCTGGTGCTGCGTGGACCCAGGCCGGTGACCAGCGGCGTCAAGGAATTACGTCAGTTCAAGCCCGCAAGGCACGACACGGCGCCGCAGGACGGTATCGATTCTCTGGTGATGATCGGCATGTCGTTGCGGGGTCGCGTTAGCAACGGTCGCGGTCCGCTACTTACTTACACCGACGGCGACGGCCTCCGCCGTGTCAAACGGTCCCAATGCCAGGTGCCAGCCCTGTTGCGGAATATTCTCGAACAGACCGACGTTCGCGAAGCCTTGTTGTGGAATACCTGCCATCGGTTTGAGTTCTACGGCCGACTTGATCGTACGGGCGAGGACACCAACAGCGCGTGTACCGTGGCCGAAATCCGGCGGCATCTCTTCGGAGACGATGAAACCGCCGGCAAACATGTGAACGTGCTTTTCGGTGCTGATGCATGGCATCATCTGCTGCGTACAGCCCTGGGTCTTAACAGCGGGCTGCCGGGGGAACGGGACATCCTCGGACAGCTTCAGGCGGCTCATCGGCTGGCAGATCGTGCCGGCACGGCCGGACCGCTCACGCGGCGCCTCATCGACGATGTGACAGCATTCGATCGCGACCTGCGTAGCACCACTGAGTGGGGCCGCTACGACCCGGATTACTGCCATGCCGCGTTTTCCCGGATCGTCGATCCGACGAAGCTCGACCTTACCCAGTGCCGCATTGTTGTCATTGGCGGGTCCACGACCTCGGCCGCCGTCCTGCGGACGTTGATCGAGCGGTTCCACGTGCCGAGTCGTCAATTGACCCTGTTCTATCGCGGTCACAAAAGCGGCGGGCAGATCAAGATGCTTCGCAGGGCGATCGGCAACGGGCGGCGCGTCCGGGTGCAATCCTATGCGGAACGCAGCGTGATTCGCGGTGTCGTCGATGCGGATGTGGTTGTGTTCGGCGTCGACCGCCACGAGGCGGTGCTCGACGCGGATCAGATTCATGATACCCGTGATTGGCGGCAGCGTCCTTTGACGATCTTCGATTTCAACATGTTCGGCTCAACGTCCGGTATGGAATCGCTCGAAGGCATAACGCTTCACCGTGCGGAGCGCTTGGAAACGGAGGTGGGTGCGTTTGCCGATCGAATGTGTGCGACGGAAGAGTTCGCCCGGACGTTCGAGGCGGCTGAGATCAAGGTGGTTGAACGTGTCCTGGCATCGAACGGCCGGGGAGGGGTCGCGGGCTCGCTAGCCGCCGTCGACGCCGGCGTCACGCTCCCACCGACGCACGTTGAGCCTCCGCCCGGCCGATACGCGATCGGGGCCGATGCCCGCAACAAGGCCGCCACCACGGTCACCGCGAGCAGCTTGTCATGATTGGCACGACACACGAAGTCGATCTTACGGTCTTTCGCCGCTATGCGGGGCTGTCACTGCCACGGCACGTGTCATATCCGATGCCGACGTGGTGGCACGACGTAGATGCCGCCGAAGCCGGGTCGATGCACCGCAGCAGTGACCGTCAAACGCCGGGCTGCGACCTGGCGCTCTACGTGCACATTCCATTCTGCGAATCGCTTTGCAGGTACTGCGCGTGCAACAGGATTATCCTCCCAAAAAACGCCAAAAATGCGACGGAGCGCGTCGACCGGTATCTTATGGCACTTCAGGGCGAGATCCGTCAGTTGGCCGTTTCGGCCGGCGGCGATCGCCCGTTGCGGCAGATTCACTGGGGCGGCGGCAGTCCGACGTATCTGACCACCGATCAGGTCCAGCGGGTTCATCGCACCATTTCGGAGACCTTCGAGCTGGCCCCCGATGCGGAAGTGGCGATGGAGATCGATCCGCGAGGCGTCACGCCCCAGACACTGCGGTGCCTGCGGGACATCGGATTCAACCGCGTATCGATGGGCGTCCAGGACTTCGACGAGCAAGTCCAAAAGCACGTTCGTCGAATCCAGTCGTTTGAGATGGTGCGCGACGTCGTTGACGTCTGTCGCAACCTTGGCTTTAACAGCGTGAACTTCGATCTGATCTACGGCATGCCCTACCAGACGCCGGAAACGATCCACGACACCGTCGAGAAGACCATTGCGCTGTCGCCCGACCGCATCGCGTACTATCACTATGCGCAGATCCCCGAAAAGATCGCCACACAGCGCGGCATGGACTACGCGAAACTACCCGACAGCGAGATGAAACTCCAGATGTTTTTGATCGGGTTGGAGCTGTTCGAGGCGGCGGGCTATGAATTCGTCGGGCTGGATCACTTCGCCAAGCCCGACGAGGCGCTCTCACAAGCTCTGAAAGATGGAACGGTCCAGCGCAACTTCCAGGGCATGACCACGGGCGGCGGCCTGCGACTCCTCGGCGTCGGAGTGTCATCCATCAGTCATCTTCTCGACATGGGGTTCCTGCAGAATGTCAAGGACATTGATCATTATGTCGCGCGCATTGAAAACGGCGAATTACCGGTCGAACGTGGCAAGCGCTTCACCTTTGATGATCGCGTCCGACAGGCGGTGATCAATCAGCTTTATTGTACGACACAGGTTCAGCCCGAGACGATCGAGAGGCGTTTCGACATCTGTTTTGCGGACTACTTCTCGCGCGAGCTGGAAATTATGAGTGAGCTGGAACGCGACGGTCTGGTCACCGTAAACAGCACCGGTGTCATTCGCGCGACCTGTCCGTTGGGCCGGGTACTGGTGCGCAACGTAGCCGCCGTCTTCGACGCCTACCTTGACCCCGAGGCCTATCGTAAAGGCGAGCAGGCCTGCTTCTCGGCCAACGCATAAAGGAAGCACGCGGAACATGCTCAAAAACGATTTACTGTTGCGAGCAGCCCGGCGCCAACGGACGGAGCGAACGCCGGTCTGGCTGATGAGGCAGGCCGGTCGAACCGATCCCGAGTATCGCGCGCTGCGCGAGCGTGTTGACCTGCCGCTCGAGGCCATGTTCCGCCACCCGGATCTGGCCGCCGAAATCTCGCTGCTGCCTAAGCGATTGGGGGTCGATGCGATCATCTTCTTTCAAGATATCCTGACGCCGCTCGCACCGATGGGGGCTGAATTCGTGTTTCGGCCAGGGCCCGTGCTGACATCCACCCTTCGAGCATCCAGCGATATCGACGCGCTTTGCCGGTGTGATCCCGCTGAGTCGTTGGGTTTTGTCGCGGAGATTCTTCAGCTCATACGCAAAGCGTTGGATGGTGATCTGCCGCTGCTTGGTTTCGCCGGAGCGCCGTTGACGCTGGCGTTCTTCCTGATCGAGGGGAAAAGCCCCGGAAATCGCCCTGAAAAAGCGCGCGCGTTGATGCGCGACGATCCGGCCGCGTTTCACCGCCTGCTCGACAAGCTGAGCGATATGACCGCTGATTACCTGGCACTGCAGATTGAAGCCGGCGCCGACGCGGTGCAGTTGTTCGAATCCGTCGCTGACCTGCTCTCGCGTGAAGAATATGAGGAATTTGCGCACCCGTACCACGTGAAGGTCTTCTCCAAGCTCGCCGGCCGTGTGCCCACCATCCTGTTCGTCAAGGAGCAACCGTTCGTCGAACGGATGGCTGCTTCGGGCGCGGACGTGCTGAGCGTGGGTACGTGTGTCGACCTGGCCGACGCCGGGCGGAGGTTCGGTGATAGGGTGGCTTTTCAAGGCAACGTGGATAATCGCGTGGTGGCTGCCGAATCGTTCGACCAGATCGACGAGGCCGTGCGCCGCTGTGTCCGGGCGGGCGGACACCAGGGGCACATTCTGAACCTGAGCCATGGGCTCCTTCAAGATACGCCGTTTGAAAACGTCCGCCGGGTCATCGAAACGTGTAAGGCGACGATTATTCCTTCGGGATATGAGAGAAAAAAGGTGTCAGGATGATTTTTTCTTCATTGCTTTTGCAGATCTAAATGGTACGGTTGTCCGCTCAGGCGCCGCAATGCGTCTTGTAGTCTCGAAAAAATCATCCTGACACCTTTTTTCCTTCGTGACAATCTATGAGTATAGGCTCCAGAGAGATCATCATCGTCGGGGGCGGGATCAGCGGTCTGACAATGGCCTGGCACCTCAAAAAGGCCGGCGTCGACGTTTGTCTGCTTGAAGCCGACCCGATCGTCGGCGGCTGCACGCGCACACAGCGGCGCGAGGGCTTCATTCTCGAAAAGGGGCCTTTCAACGTCATCGTCCGCGATCCGGCGTTCGAGGCACTGCTGGACGATGTGTCGGATGAGGTAAACGTTGTCACGGCTAGCCGGTCGGCTCGCAAGCGTTTCATCTATCGCCGCGGCCGCCTGCACGCTGTGCCAACCCATCCGATCGCGCTGGCGATGACGCGACTGCTCAGCGTCGGTGGTCGATGCCGGCTGTTGGCAGGACTCCTCGCCAGTCCGCGCGCCGGCGGCACCGAAGAGACGATCGAGCAAGTCGCCACCCGTCGCTTCGGGCGAGAGACCTCCGACGCGATCGTCAGCGCCGCGATCTCCGGTATCCTCGCCGGGGACATCACGAAGCTTAGCCTGAAGGCCTGCTTCCCGGCTGTTGCAAGCATCGACGCCGAAGCCCGCAGCCTGATCGGCTATGGCGTCAAATCCGCGCTGCGCGCGATGCGCAAGAGAAAGGGCGGACATCGAAGACGATGGCGCGGACTGGTCAGCATCGAGGGCGGGCTCGGGGCGCTGACCGGTGCCCTGGGGCGGCGGCTGGGGGCGGACCTCCTGTCCGGCTGTCGGGTTGAGGCGGTCCGTGGACCGGTTGAAAACCGGTCCCACACCGGAAACCGGTCCCGCGCTGCACACCGGTTGAAGACCGGTGCGACAGGGAACGGATACGAAGTGGACTACCGCGATGCCGAAGGTGTCACGCATACGCTTCAGTGCCGCCGCCTTGTGCTCGGTACATCTGCGGCTGAGGCGGGTCGGCTGTTGCAGCCATTACAGCCCGATGCAACCGCAATTCTCAGTTCAATAGAGAGTGCGTCGCTGGTCGTGGTGAATCTCGGCTTCCGTCGCAGCGACATCGGTCATCCGATGGAGGGGTTCGGTTTTCTCGTACCGCATGATGAGCCCGATTTCCCGCTGATGGGCGTTTTGTGGGCGGACAGCATCTTCCCACACCATGCCCCGCGGGACCACCGTCTGATGCGCGTTTTCATCGGCGGCGCCGGCGATCCCGAGGCCGTTGAGCGAACGGACGAAGAGTTGCTGGCAACGGCTACCGGCGCGTTGCGTGACCTGCTTCAGCTTTCCGGTGACCCGGTGCTGGTCGACGTGTGCCGGTACCCGGCGGCGATCCCGCAGTACCATCGGGGTCACTGCGAGAAGATCGAGCGTCTTCGGGAGGCGGTTGCGACGTGGCCGGGGCTGCATTTGATCGGAAACTACCTGGAGGGCGTTTCGCTGAACGACTGCGTGCGACTGGGCACCGACGCTTCTCGTAGCCGGGCGTCGGCCCGGACCAGCCGAACGCTGCGCCCTACACGGGCTGTTGCAGTCGCAGCATCCAGAACGCAATAAGCAGAACCAGATCGAAGGTCAGCACGCCACCGCCGACGAAGAAGCCGATCCATGAGTGCATTGGCCTATCATTGCGTCGCTGCCCGGCGCTGCTCCAGCCGAGGAAAAACCCGATGGTGCTCGGGATCATCGACAGGAGTAGACAACCGAGAAGCGCTGGGAGATAAGAGCCCTTCGAACCGTAGATGATCTGACCAAGTTCTCGATCAAAGTTCCGCAACATCAGCGCGACCGCGCCGAGAAACGGTACCGTCGACACGAGTGAAAGCACGAGGGCGCATTTGGCCTGAACGTCATACCGTCGGAGCTGACCGAATCCCACGTGGATCTCCTTCGCTACTGGGTCTTCCAGAACCGCGGCGCAAAGAGCACGATGATGGTAAACATCTCCAAACGCCCGAGCAGCATCAGGATGCTCATGACGATTTTGCTCGGTGTGGTAAACCAGGCGTAATTCTGCGTCGCCCCGACCCTGGCGAAGCCGGGGCCGATGTTGTTCAACGTCGCGGCCGAGGCGCTCGCGGCGCTGGTGATGTCGATGCCGTTGCCGCCCTCCAGCAGCATCAAGAGCACGGTGCCGATCGCGAAAAGCAGCGTAATGCCAACCACGTAAACCATTGTATTCAGCTTCAGGTCGGGGTCGATCGCCGTCTTTCCGATCTTGACGGGCCGCACCACCTTGGGCCGGTATATATGCTCAATCTCAGCCAGCAGGACCTTGGCGGCGATCATAATGCGCATCACCTTGATGCCACCGCCCGTTGATCCGGCCGAAGCGCCGATGAACATCAAGGTCAGCAACGTTGCCTTTGCGGCGAACCCCCATTGGTCAGTGTCCGCACTGCAAAAGCCGGTCGTCGTTTGAATTGAAACCACCTGAAACAAAGCATGGTGCACCGTCGTTCCCAACGTCAACGCTTCACCGGTCGATGACGCGACGCTCGATGAATGGCGAAAGAGACTGAACGCCACGATCACGGTGGCGACCAGGAGGATCGTCAGATAAAGGCGAAGCTCCGGGTCCTTCTTGACAACTCGCCATTGGCCTTGGAGTAGATGGTGGTAGAGGCCGAAGTTCACGCCGGCGAAGACCATGAAGAGGATGATGACAACGTGGATCGCCGCCGACGGATACGCGGCGATGCTGCCATCTTGGGTGCTGAACCCACCCGTGGCGAGGGTGGCGAAGGTGTGGCACGTGGCGTCGAACCAAGTCATACCGCACAGCTTCAGTGCCAATACCTCGGCAACGGTCAGACCCAGGTAAATGAACCATAAGATACGGGCTGTGTCCTGAATCCTCGGTTTGACGCCTTCCGGCGAGGGGCCGGGAGCCTCGATGCGGTAGACGCGCCGGCTGCCGACCCCGAGCATCGGGAGCACGGCCACAAAGAGCACCACGATGCCCAGACCACCCAACCAGTGCGTCAGCGCCCGCCACAGCAGCAGGCTCCGCGGCAATGTGCCGACGGCCTGCACCACGGTGGCACCGGTGGTGGTCAGCCCGCTCATGGCCTCGAAATAGCAGTTGACGAACGTATCGAAATCATGGAGCCCGACGCCGGCGTCGCCCCGGGAGATGGACCAGAGCCGGTACGGTAACGCCGCCAGAGCCGCCCCGAACAGCCAACCGGCCGCCACAAGCGAGAGCGCCTCGCGTTGCCCGATCAAATCCGGGGTACGTCGTCCGGTGATGTACAGAACGCCCCCAATCAAAAGCCCGACGAACGCAGTGACCAGCAATGCGTGCAGGTCAGCCCCGTCGGCCGACCGGCCCGTCAGGTGTTCGTAGGCCGCGAACATCCCTACGGCGGCGATCATCGCGCTGAGGACGACGAGGAGGAGCCCGAGTAGGCGGATGACGACTCGAATTTCCAGGTTCATTTCGTGACGAACAGCTTTCGAAGGTCGTCCGCGATGCCACACGGCCCGATGACGAGTATCGTATCGCCGGCGATGACCTGGTCGTGGGCCCCTGGCACGCGGATCTTGTCGCCTCGCTGGATCGCCGCAACCATCGTCTGCGCCGGCAGTTTGATGTTGCACAGCTCATTCCCGAGGATCTTCGCCCGCTTTGATAGACGCAGTTCATACACTTCCGCGACCCCATCGGCAAACGTGGCAAGCGACCGGATCGGTCCCGTGTCGATCAGGTGAAGGATCGCCTTGACCGCATCCCCACGCTGGCTGAACGCGTGGTCGATCCCCACATGAGGCAGAATGTGCATGTACTTCGCCCGTTGAACGACCGCAATCGTGGTTTTCACGCCAAGGGCCTTGGCCTGCGCACAGGCCAGGATGTTCCGCTCATCATCCTCCGTCACCGCCACAAAAGCGTTGGCCTTGCCGATGTGCTCGTCGGCAAAGGTCGTGGCGTCTGTTGGGTCCGCGTCGAGAGTGGTGACATGAGCGAGCTTCTCCGACAGCTCCTCGGCCCGTTCCCGCCGCTGAACGAAGAGGCGGACTGAGAAAATCCGGCTCTTGAGTGCGCGGCATAGCCAGACGGCCGTCGCCGTCTCGCCCATGATGGCGATGTGGATGCGTTTCTCGCGATCCTTGCTGAACAGCTTGCGCGCTGCCTCGAACGTTTTCGTCTCGCCGACCAACGTCACGACGTCGCCCTCGACAACCGTTGTCTCCGCCTCCGCCAGCGAGACTACGCCGTCGCGCTCCACCGTGGCCACTCGGGCGTTGGCGGGTAGAACGAGTTCCGACAATTTTCTGCCCACCGCCGGCACACCGGCGGCTACAGCAAAGCGCTGCATGAGCAGTTGTCCCCGGCCAAACTCTTCGAGTGCGACCGTGCCGGGATTGCGAATCGTCCGCGCAATCGCCAGCGACGTTAGATGTTCCGGGCAGAGCAGCTCGTCGATACCGAGTTGTTGAGCGTACGGGGTGCCCCGCAACGAGAAGTTCGCCGTATGATGCACGCGGACGATTGTCTTCTTGACACCTGCCGCCTTGCCCACGGATGCGGCGAGCAGATTGATCTCGTCGATCTGCGTGGCGGCGATCATCAGATCGCATCGTTCCGCGCCGGCTTCGCGCAGTACAGCAAAGTGGGTGCAGTGGCCCACCAGCGTTCGCACATCAAGGGTTTCGTTTAGCGCGCGCAGTCGTTCTGCCGAGAGGTCGATCACGGTCACATTGTGGTCCTCGGCCGAGAGGACCTCAGCCGCGTGTCCGCCGACTTCGCCCGCGCCCGCGATAATCACGTTCATTGGATTCGTCCCGCGCCACGACTGATCCTTACGGTGATGATAACGTCCGTTGACCGACTGGAAAGTCGGTCCCACAGGTTTTAACGTTGCCGAGGACAGCCTTCATCCTTCCACCGTGCCGCTCCCTTACGGTCGCGGTTCGGACTTCATCCTTCATCCTTCCACACCCCTCCCGCCTCCTGCGGGTCGAACCGCAGCCTGAGCATGTATGTGATCCAATGTCGCTGGAATGCTTCGTCCAGTTCGCCGAATACGGACTGAAAATCCTCGACCTCGCGCCGGCGGTCGACAATCTCGCCGGGGCGGCGGGCGCCGAGGCGGCGTAAATAGTCGGCCAGTGCCTTCCGGTGTTCGCGATGAAGGTAGTAAACCAACGCCCACGCCTGGGCGTAGCGGAACGCGATGTTGCTGTCGCGCCGGGTGAACAGCTCGCGGTCACCGATCAGATCGACAAGCAGAACCAGTCGCCCGCTCTCGAATGCCTCACGGTAGGCATCGTCAGAGATGCTCTTCGCATTGGGGCCGACGCGAAACGCCTCGCGCAAATCGGCAAGCCGCATCTGATTGACTCGTTGCAGGGTTCCGCCGGAATCAGCTTGCCGGACCTCGAATTGGCAGGCCAACCCCTCCACAAGCCAATCCGGGTTCTTCGCGCCGCGAACATGCACGCCGAGGTTGAAGAGCACCTGGTGGGCGGCTTCATGCTGGATGACGAAGCGGTTGAACCGCTTGACGAGGGCGTTGCGCTGCATCCTGAGTGTGGAAAGGGTGCGTTGCAAGTCCTGCCGCTGCTGCCGCGACGCTTGCGCGCCGGAACCCTCCTTCTTTAACTGCGCCAGTTGCTTTTGGATCTTCTCGATCTGACGGGTGATTCGCTGAAGGTCGGGGCTGCAAAGCGTGTTGCAGAAAGCGGCGATGTTGACCTCTTGGTGATAGAAACCGGCGATCGACTCAACCGGCATTCCAACACCGGCTGCGTAGCGGGCGAAGTCCTCGTATCGGTCAAAGAGTATCACTTCAAGCCGCAAAGCGGGAGGCTCGACATTCAGACCGCTGACCTCACAAAACCGCCGGATCGTGTCATAGGTGCCTTCAAGGCGGTCGATCAGCGGGTGCAAAACCTCATACGGCGTGTCGTACGCGATCGTAAAGTGGTCGGTCTCATGAATCTTGAAGCCTTCACCGGCGATCGCAAGCAGCCTCGCAACCGCTTGCTCATCCGAGGGCAGCGCAGGCGGCAGCGTAGGGGACGCCGCCGCTACGAGTGCCGGCCGTGCGAACGTAGCCGCTGCAAGACCGAGTACCATCCACACGTAGTGTTTGCGCCGTGCTCGCCGGCGATGGTTCAACGTGTGCAAGGCGATTCCTCCGAACTGCCGCATTATCCGTCCCGGACCGCTGATCACCATAAACCAAATGTAGCGCCGGGGCTTGTCCCCGGCGCCCAAGGGCACCGCGCCAAATCGCGTCACCCACAACGTCACCCACAAGGGGTAACGCTACATAAGCTTAGCTTAGTGGCGACAATCCAGCGGTGGAATAGGGGGGGGAAGTGTCAGGCACTCTTGGCCACGATCTCGGCAAGAAGCTCACGCGGTGTGCCGATGTCGGCCACTTCAAGCCGCCCGACGTACGGGGCAGCGGTCTCGGCGACAAGACCGGTCTTCGCGGCAACGAATGTGATCGTCAGGTCCGCACGGATCGTCGCATTGGAGGGAACACCGGTGTCACAGTCGAGACCGGACGGCACGTCGATCGCCACAACCGCCCGTTTCGAGGCCGCGTTGATCGCGTCGATAAGCTCAGCCGTCGGGCTGCGCACCTCGCCGCTAAACCCCGTGCCAAACAGCGCGTCCACGACAACCTCATCGTCACGGATCGATTCGATGGTTGCTCGCTCAGTGTCCCAATCGGGTGCCACTATTCGCTCAAGCCCCATGGCTTCAACGATGGCGTAGTTCGCTTCGGCATCGTGCGTCATCCTGGACGGGTCACCGGCCAGCATAAGCCGGACGGACCAGCCGGCGTTGTGAAGGTGACGGGCAATGACACAACCATCGCCGCCGTTGTTGCCCGGTCCACAACAGATGAAGGCCTCGCCCGTCGTCGAGCCGTACGTGTCGCGGATGATGGCGGCGGCATTGCGCCCGGCATTTTCCATGAGCACCACGCCCGCGATCCGGTAACGCTCGATCGCGAGCTGGTCAACGCGGCGTATCTGCTTGCGGGTTAGTGCAACATTCATGCGGACGACCTCTGAGTTTTGCCAGTATAGCGTATTAAGCAGATGTATACCTATCAGATGCATACCTATCAGAGCCGCGACCGTTAGGGAGCGGATGATAGTCGAGCCCCGGAACCCGCTTCCTTACGGGCGCGGCTCGGCGCAGATTCACCGTCGGCGGACGCCGTTTGAATGATTCGCTGGGACGAGATTCCCATCTCGTCCCGACTCGGGCAGGAATCCCTTCCCGCAAGTGCCGGCAGAGGATTCCGATGGGTTTGGGTGCGAGAAGGGATTCTCGCACCAGCGGCCAGCGCGGACATCCGTGCAGGCTTCAAGCCGCGGCTCGCTTGGGCACTCACAATTGAATCGTGCAAAGCCACCGTTGCGTTGCGTGCTTGATTCGTCAGACCACTCGGCCAGGCGAACAGAATCAGCAGGGGGATGCTGCACAAGGCCACGCCCCATCGAACCGGTGCGCCGCCCGTGGGGACAGCCTTCTCGACTTCCTTGCCGACGTAGGCCGTGGCCGCGATCCGCAGGTAGTAGGCCGCGCCAATGGCCGCGTTAATCACACCGATGACCGCGAGCGCGATCAGCGGTCCCCGGAACGGGTGGGTTTGATCCAGTGAGAACGCGCTGGCGAAGACGTACAGCTTGCCGAGGAAGCCGGCCGTGGGTGGGACGCCCATCAGGCTGAACACGCAGATGGCAAATGCCAGAGCAGCCGCCGGCGCGCGGACCGCGATGCCCGCGAGATCGTCGAGCGTTTCCACATCCCGGTCACCCGTCTTGAACGCCGCGAGCACGGCAAATGCGCCGAGATTCATTGCCCCGTAGACGGCTATGTAGAACAGCAGGGCGGCGACGCCGTCGCGCATGGGTCCCTGCCCGGCGACCGGCCCGACGAGCAACGCGATCAGCATATAGCCCGTATGCGCAATGCTTGAATAGGCGAGCATGCGCTTGACATTTTTCTGAAGCAGGGCCAGGACGTTCCCGGCTGTCATGGTCACTGCGGCAATCACCCAGACCATCCAGGACACCGCGACCGGCAGGTCCCACTGACAGGCTGCGAAGATCTTGACCAGCGCGACAAACCCGGCGAATTTCGGAACGAACCCCAACATGCCGGCGACCGGCGAGGCCGCCCCTTCGTACACGTCCGCCACGTAGACGTGCAGCGGAACCGCAGCCACCTTGAACGCCAGACCACCGAAAACCAGCAGCAAACCGATCAGGGCAAAGGAGCCCATCTGCGAACCGAATGCCAACCTCGATACCGCAGCACCATCGGCAAGCGAATAGATGGTCGTCGTCCCGGCCGCTCCGTAGAGGAAGCTTAGACCGTACGCGAAGATCGCAGCCGCCATCGCCCCGAGGAAGAAGTACTTGACGGCCGCCTCGGAAGCCCGGCTGTCCTGTCGGCTTAGCGCAATCAGCACGTAGGTCGGAACGGAGACCAGCTCGATCGCAAAGAACAGTACGACCAGATCATTGGCCGACGCCGTGAGCAGCACGCCGAGCAGCGAGAA
This sequence comes from Phycisphaerae bacterium, assembly GCA_049644045.1. Taxonomy (GTDB): domain Bacteria; phylum Planctomycetota; class Phycisphaerae; order UBA1845; family UBA1845. The sequence goes on along the minus strand of JBARRC010000208.1, from coordinate 2,324 downwards.
CAGGATCATGGCCATGAACTCGCCGCGCTCCTCGGTGACCGGCTGATGCCAGTTGACCAGGACAATCAGCGCACCCATCGCCAGCGCGATCAAACGTGTATAGAAGGTCAGCGAAGTGAGCCACAGGCCGGGGGGTGCATCGGTACCCTCTGGCACGCCGAGCCCCAAGGTCGCTGCGAGTGCCAGAAGCACCACGATCAACGTGATCGGCGATACCCACTGCGTACGCTGGGACACCTTCATGACACCGACAACCAGCGCAACGCATGCCCCGATCAACAGGATCAGCTCGGGGGCAAGTTGGATGAGGGCCTCAACGTCCATCAATAAAGACTCCGTCGAAGCTGAGATGTAGCGTCACCCCTTGTGGATGACGCCATCAAGCGAGCTGCGACCTTCAGGTCGCGCGGACATCCGCGCAGGCTGAAGCCTGCGGCTCGCCAGGTGCCGCGCGCAACTGCGCCACCCACAAGGGGTGGCGCTACATGCGGTGTGGACGTACCGGTAAGCATGTACCCCGCCGGTGCCGGATTGGCGCTCGCGTCCATTTCCGCCATGAGGTTCGGCAGAATGTTCTGTTTGATGGCGACTTCAAACTCACCGAGGATGGGCTTCGGGTAGACTCCGATAAGCACGCAGCACAGCGCAATCGGTACGAGAATCCCGATCTCCCGGCGCGTCAGGTCTTTCGTCAGACCGGTCGAGGTGTCCGGGGTGTTCGGAGGCTCCTTCAACGGTCCGAACAAAACCCGCTGGCACATCCACAGCATGTAGACCGCGCCGAGAATGATGCCCAGCGCGGCCGGGATCACGTAGCCGTACCCGAGCGGACCGGGCGGGAGTCCATCCGTCACCAGGGCGGACGTAGCGGTGCCCAGCAGCACGAGAAACTCGCCGACAAAGCCGTTCAAGCCCGGCAGACCGATGCTGCTGAGCGTAAAGAACACCAGGAAGAAGGCGAGCCAGGGCATCTGCCGCGCCAGCCCGCCGATCTTGTTGATGTCGCGCGTGTGATACCGCTCGTAGAGGCAGCCGACGACGAGGAACAGCGCCCCGGTCGACAGGCCGTGATTGACCATGTAGACCACGCCGCCGCTGATACCGGCGACCTTCAGGCTGAACAGCCCCAGCATGCAAAAGCCCAGGTGCGAGACGGACGAGTAGGCGACGAGCTTCTTGACGTCCGTTTGGACCCAGGCAGCCAGGGCGGCATAGATGATGCCGATGATCGCGACAACGGCGACGACCGGCGCCAGCTCGAACGAGGCGTCCGGCAGGATCGGGATGCTCAGCCGGCAAAAGCCGTAGGTGCCCAGCTTAAGCAGCACGCCCGCCAGGATCACGCTGCCCGCGGTCGGGGCTTCCGTGTGCGCAAGCGGCAGCCACGTGTGGAACGGGAACAACGGGACCTTGATAGCGAAGCCGGCTGCAAACGCCAGAAACAACCACCACTGCACGTTCGCCGGGATGTAGCCCAGTTGGCCCATCAACGTCAACGTCCTGAGGTTCAGTGTAATCGTGTGTGGCTCGGTCACCGTGTAGGTGAAGTAAGCGAGGTAAACCACGCCGGCGAACGTCAGCACGCTGCCCGCAATGGTATAAATGAAGAACTTGTTGGCCGCACGGCGCCGCTCGGGTCCGCCCCAGATGCCGATCAGGAAAAACAGCGGGATCAACGTGAACTCGAAGAAAACGTAGAAGAGCAGCAGGTCCGTCGCGCAAAACACCCCCATCAACCCGACCTGCAACAGCAGCATCAGGATGTAATACTCCCGAACACGCGTGCTTATGGCGGTGAAGCTCGACCAGATCGCCAGGGGCGACAGCAGTGCCGTAAGCGCCAGAAGCCAGATGCTGATGCCGTCCACCCCCACGCGATAGCCGATGTTGATCGCCGCGGATTCCTGTTCACCACTGACGATCCACGGCACGTGCGCGGTCAGGAGGTATGCGCCCGGCCCAGCCAGAGCATCAGCGGGCTTGCGGCAAAACTCGACGACGCAGCCCACCGTGATCCCGAACGTCACGAGCGAGAAGAAAAACGCGCCGCGCCGGATGGCCACGTCATCTCCGCGCCGCGGGACCCAAAGCGCAAGCGCCCCCAAAAGCGGTGAGAAGATCGCAAGCGTGAGAATCCAGCTATCCAACAGTTCCACCTCTTAGCGAGCCGCGGGCTTCAGCCCGCGCGGACCGCCGACCATCCTGAGCCGCGGGCTTTGGCCCACGTCCGCCTCCGTGTAGCGTCACCCCTCGTGGGTGACGAACCGGCCGGGTGCCACTGGCGGCTTGTCCGCCAGTGGAAACGCCACCCACAAGGGACGGCG
>JBARRC010000207.1:0-5443 GCA_049644045.1 Phycisphaerae bacterium | reverse complement strand
GTAGGACCGAGAGGAGATTCTCGGTCCAGCGACCGTGGACAACGCCGAGGCTCCTGATCGGCCCGGCCTTGTCTAGAATCTCACTTTGAAGAGCGGCTTGAAGATCAACGCGGTGATCATCGACACGACGAAGAAATAGAGCACCCACCAGTTTGCCCCGTAGATCCAGGAATCAACGCCGGGATAGAGAATCTCGATCGACCGGGCCGGACCGGTGTCAGGCAGGCGACGCTCGACGGGGTGGAGGAGCTGCGCGATCCAGTCGGAGCCGGCCCGCACGGCGCTGACGCGCTGGAAGCCCGAGCCGATCACAAGTTCCTTTTCGATTGCGTGACCGTCGCCGGTGGGGTTATCACCGACGATAACCCGCAGCGTATGGCGTCCTGGTTCGCCGCCGCGAACTCGCCAGACAAGTTCCCCACCGCCGGGAACCGGGCCGACCTCGACCACTACACCCGGGGTGGGTTCGATCTCGACGTCTGTGAGTTCCGCAGCCTCCCTGCTGAGCGTCATTCTAATGAGCGTTTGCTCGCCGGGGTGCAGCGGCCGCCATTGATGGCGAATCCCCATCTGCGCCAGACCCAGCAGCATCGGCGCGAGCATCACCAGCACCGGCGTGAGCATGTAGCGTTGCAGCCGCAGGATGGCCCACAAGAGACGGCCCTGAGCCTGGAAGGTGACGCGCAGCTCGTCCTTGTAAAGCTTAAGTGCCAACAGGTTGGCTTTGATGTCATCCTTGGCTTTGCCGATGGCCGGCTGGTTTGACGTGTAGCGGAACGCGATGAGCATCACGATCCCGGTGAGGACCGAGAGAATCGTCAAACTCAGCCACACGGGCAGCGGCCCCAGCAACGCATAGACGAAGTCGCCGATCCTGGTGCAGATTGGGTTGACGACGGCAAGCACCGGCGAAAGAACCGGGTTGACGACCGCATCGAACGCCACCCAAAGACCACCAAAGACGGTCTCGGTCATCCCCCACAGCCAGAAAAGTGCATTGGCAGCGTGGATCAAAAGCCAGTTGACTGCGTCCATCGCAGCATCCCAGGGTCAAAACGGTCCATCACGTCAGCGGCGTTTGTGTGCCACGGGCAGCTCGCTGGACCGAGAATCTCTTCTGTCGCTGGACCGAGAATCTCTTCTGCCGCTGGACCGAGAATCCCTTCTCGGTCCTCCGCCAAGTGCCGAGAAAGGATTCTCGGCACAGCGTAATTACCTTAGTTTCGGAGCACTGCATAGGCTAAAGCCTCGCTATTACCCACATTTCCAGATGCCCCGTAGGGGCAACTGAGAATAGCCCAGCGATTCATCGCTGGGATGACGTCGCCGGACAGTATCCCAGTCCCGTAGGGACGATTGAACGGATAAGCGGCATTCATCCGTCCCTACGGGACTGGGATCGTCCGCAAACACCACGTTCCCAGCGATAAATCGCTGGGCTATTGTCGAATGTCCCTCCGGGACAAGGTTCCGGTCCGGCTGCGCCGGCCCGGAAGATGTGGGTAACAGCAAGGCCAAAGCCCGCGGCTCGCAGGCGTTTCGAGTAGAGTCTTACTCCAGATAGCCAAGCCCCCGCAGGCGCTCTGTGACCTCCTCGTCGCTTTCAGCCGATTCGAGGACCGACAGCTCCTTCTCGAGGACGTGAACAATGAACTCTTCCGGGGAGGTGTAACCCGCCTGTTCGGAAATCTTTTTGATGCGATCGTACAGATGCGAATCGATCTTGATTTTTGCCACGTCCGTGACTCCTTCTATCGTATCTCAGCCGCTGGGTGGCATGGGTAAGGTCCGCCCCAGGTAAACCCTCCGACCAGTCGAGCGCAAATCCGGGGCGGTCCTTGCCCGTGGGCAGCGCAAAGCCGATATCTGCACGGGCAAGCTCCCTCTTCATGCCCACTTGCCGGATTCCTCGTGTGCAAGCCCGTCCTATCGCCTCCTGCGTAGTGCTGTAACGCTTGCCCATGCCACCCGACAACCTCAGCAACCCACCCATCAAAAGACCCCTGACAGAGCACTAGACGGTCTTGAACAGGTTCCTTCCGGTTATGGTCTCCGGTGGATCGACGCCGAACAGTTCGAGGATCGTCGGAGCCAGATCGACGAGCGAAGGCCGATTCCGCACAATGGGCTTGTTGCAAAAGACCACGCCAGGCACCTGACCGGCGGACATGCAGTGGTCCGCGCTCCACGCCGAGTGATTGTCACTGATCACTTCCTTGGAGATGTCGCCGAGCGTGGTCGCCCACGAAGCCCGGTATCCGCGATAATAGCCGACGATCAAATCCGGCGCCTTCGAAACGCTGGGTCCCGAGTAAACCTCATCGGTGCGATCCACCTCCGCGATGACCGGCCGGCCGTTGAGCGGATCGCGAACGGCCAGCAGCTTCTCCTTGATCTCGTTGAGCAGGGTATCGCGTTCGTCGGGTTGAACGATACCGTCGCGCTCCCGGCCCGCGAGGTTGATGTACAGTGCGTTGAGCCCGAGTCCATAGGCCCTCGTCCCATGCCAGTCCACGAGCGCTCCGAGGCGCGGGTTGAAAAACGACCTGGCGTCGGAAGGACCGAGGTAACCGTTGTCGCGTAGCCACGTGTTGAGGTTGAACTGCCGGCGAAAGTTGCAAAAGCCGTGGTCGGACATGACGAAGATGGTGGCTTCGTCACCGTATCGATCGGCGATGTCCCCGACGACTCTGTCCATTTCCCTGTAAAGGTCGTGAATGGCGTGGTTGTATTTCTTCGCATCCTCAGCCGAGCGGACGGGGTGCGGCTCATCGTTATCCCACCAGAACATGTGGGCCTGGAGGTCCGTGCTGGAGAAGTAGAAGAACAGCAGTCCGTCATCATAGTGTTTGAGGGCATAGCTCAGAAGGTCGAGGCGCTCTTTGAGCACATAGGCAGCCTGCTCTCGATACTCCTCGTCAGAGAATATCTTGTTGGACAGGGCCTTGTGATCCTCCTGAAAACCGCTCGTATAGAACAGGCCGCGTTCGTCAGCAATCCGGGTGGCGAAGTCCTGCGGTTCGGTGATCCTTTGCCCGCCGGGATCGGAGGGGTCAATGTTGATCGGGGTGACATAGAGCGTGAAGTTTGGATCAGCCTCCTGCAAATAGAACCGGCAGATGCCGCTCACATGTCCGTTTGGCAGGAATGACGGCATCTGAAGCTCAAAATCCACTTTGCACCAGTCACTCCACTCGCCTTCCTTCAGTACGATCGTTCGCCCCTGCAACTCGATACGTGCCATCGGTTTGCCGGGGTGGCGGTGGATCTGAAAACTCGCCGTAGTAGGGGCGGGTTTTTTGAGAAGCGTGTTGTCGGGGCCGACAAGCTTAGCCGTTGCCGTATTGTCCTTGAACACGAGCGGCTCGCGTATGCCGCCTCCCTCCTGTTTGCGGACGATCGTCTTCTCGGAGAAATGCTGGTAGGTGCCGTACGTGCCCAGCAAATCCGGCACGCCCATCCCGCTAAGACAGTGCACGTTTCCGTAACGCGACGGGCTCGGCGGGTAATTGGATGGTATATCGTAAATCCAGCTCGGCACCCCGGCCTCGTCGAGGTAATCCCAGAACGGCGTTCCATCCCGGCGAAGGATTGTCTCAGTGGGCTGGTGATTAAACGGCCAGAAGGTCAGGGGTATTCTGTATTCGTCGACCTCCCAGCCCGTATGACCGGAGACCGTCTCAGCCGCGGAGTAGAAGGGGAAACACTGCCGTTTCGGATCGCGATGAATGAAGTCGAAGATGCCGTGCACGCCGGGGCCCGCGCCGGTGATGAAGTTGGCCCACGCCACCGGGCTTTGCGGCGGAATGCTGGTGCCGAGGTGCCGAAACCCACCGCCATCACGCATCTTGGCCAAGTTCCGCAGCTCACCCGCGGCCATCATCCGCTCGCACAAACGCGGATCCATGCCATCGATGCCGATGACGATCACCCTCTTCCCACCGGCACCCGACCTGCCGTGTTTCCCCAGTTGCGTCGTAAGCGGCCTGCACCCCCCGTAGAGGAAAAACGTTGACGACAACCCGGAGGCACCGGCGACTTGGATGAAGTTCCTCCTCGTGATGCCGTCGTTTTTCTTTGACATAACTCCTATCCTCCAACCCCCTCGCGAAAAAAGGTGTCAGGATGATTTTTTCTTCATTGCTTTTGCATATCTAAATGGCGCGGCTGTCCGCTCAGGCGCCGCAACGCGCCTTGTAGTCTCGAAAAAATCATCCTGACACCTTTTTTCCGTCGGCATCAGCCACCTTCAGCGGTTTCCCGTCCATCTGCGCGGGGACCGCAACCCCGAACATATCGAGCGCCGTCGCGCCGATATCCATTAACCGGGGGTCCCTGTTGTTGGTATCGATCTTACGGTTACAGAATAATACGCCGGGGACGAGCTTGGGGTCGATGCAGTGGTCACCGCTCCAGGCTTTGGCGTTATCGTGAAAAAGCTTCTCGGTGGGTTGGCCGATCGCCGCCTCCCATGACACCCGATAGCCCTTGTTGTACCCGATAATGATGTCCGGCCCCTCTGCCTTGTACGGGCCGCGATAGGTCTTGTGCGCGTTGAAAGCCCGGGTGATTGCGATCTCACCTTTTTCCTCGTCGCGCAGGCCGGTCAACTTTTCGCAGAGTTCATCGCGCAACGCGCTCGCGTCCTTCGGATCAACGATGCCCTGTGACTCACGTCCCTTGATATTGAGCCAGATGCCCGCCAGGCCCATGCAGTACGCCCTTGTTTGCGGCCAATCGACGCCCGCCAGGTATTTCTTCCCCCGTCCGTCGGCTTTGAGTTTCAGATACCCGTTTTGCTCGAGCCAGACGTTCAAGTCGATGCCCCGGCGGAAAGCGTTGAACCCGTGGTCGGAGATGACCATCAGCACCGTGTCATCATCATCGCACGTCTGCATCGTCCGCCCGACCAGATCATCCATGCGCAGGTAGAGTTCCTCGATGGCGTTGCGGTGTTGCTTCTTAGCCTGGCCGTTGTGGGCCGGATGGTCCGGATCGATGTATCGCCAGAACATGTGCTGGATGCGGTCCGTCCCGTCGAACACGCAGACGCACAGCCCGCGGCGCACCTTGTCCAGCGCGTCGAAGAACATGGCCTCCCGTTCCGAATCAGCCTCCAGACATTGATGCAGAAACTCGTCATCATCGAGGATTTTAGCATTCAGTCCCCAGGTGTCCTCCACGAGCCCCAGCGTCGCATATAGCCCCTGCATTTTGGACAGGTAACAGGAATATACCGCCGGGTGCGAAATGGGCATGGCCGGCTTGTCGGGATCGATCTGAATCGGCGTCACGTACAGCTCGAATTCCGGGTCGGTGCTGAGCAGCAGGAATTCGCAAATGCCTTTGACCTTGATTCCCAACCCGGCTTTGAACTCCACGCGGACCCATTTGGTGTAACGTCCCTTCTTGAGCTTATAGGTCTCGCCGCAGACTCTCAGCC
>JBARRC010000206.1:0-5138 GCA_049644045.1 Phycisphaerae bacterium | reverse complement strand
CATCCCAACAGCTAACAACAGGGTACGCAACAGCGTTCAGGAAACGCCCGCTTGGATACCGCCCAACCGGAGAGAGTATCGGCTTTCCGATCCTGGTCTGTCCAGAGGCTGATCGCCGCCTTCCCGGCTGTGGGACCGATTAACAAAACCTGTGGGACCGATTAACAAAGCCTGTGGGACCGACTTTCCAGTCGGTCTTTCCCCGGATCCAAGAGAATGCTCGACAGGCTGGAAAGCCTATCTCACATCCGTCTTGTCCTCTGCGTCTTTGTCCAAACTTGCCCGCCGGATGAATAGCCTCTAAGCTGGAAGCCCATGGCCCACCGGTTTATTACCGATCTTCGAGCTGGGGAGCGGATCGAGGACGAGGTGTTCCTGATCCGCACCAAAGACCTGCGCACAACCACGCAGGGCGGCCTCTACATCCACGTGATTCTGGTGGACCGGACCGGGCATATAGTGGCTCGCCAATGGCAGGCCACCGAGTCCATGTTCGAGCAGATGCCCGAAGGCGGCTTCCTGCACTTCAAGGGGCGCGTGGAGAACTACAAGGGCAACCTGCAGTTTATCATCGACGGGATGCGGCACGCGGAGCCGGGTTCGTTCGAGCTCGCTGACTTCCTGCCGGCTACCCAGCGCAACATCGACGAGATGTGGGCGCGGTTGCTGGAGATTCTCCGTGGGATCAAGCACCCCGATCTAAGAGGTCTGGTGGAGGAGTTTCTCTCTGACGAGAAGTTGATGGCCGGGTTTCGCCGTGCTCCAGCCGCAGCCGTGATGCACCATGCTTACATCGGCGGACTGCTCGAACACACGCTGGATCTTTTGGAGCTGGCGCTGCGGGCCATTCCCCTATACCCCAAGCTGAGCCTCGATCTGGTGCTTGCGGGGCTGTTCCTGCACGACCTCGGCAAGGCGGAGGAGCTGAGCTACGAGACGAACATCGGCTACAGCGATAGCGGCCAGCTCATAGGCCACATCACAATGACCGCCATCTGGATCGACAAAAAGGCCGATGCCATCGCCAAACGAACCGGCGAACCGTTTCCCAACCAGCTCCGGTGGGTGCTTCAACATATCGTGTTGAGTCACCACGGGCGGTATGAGTTCGGCAGCCCCAAACTTCCCGCGATCCCCGAAGCGGCTGCCATCCATTACCTGGACAACCTCGATGCGAAGGTCAACATGTTCCTCGCGGAAATCGAAAACAACGCTGACCCCGTAAGCCACTGGACCCAGTACAACAGGGCCTTGGAAACAAAGATTTACAAACCCGACGTGATGGGCACGCGCGGCGAATAGCTCTGCGCGGCACGCCCGCGAGTGCTGCACGCAACCATGAACTACACTCAGTTGACAGACAGCGACATCCAACAGGCGCTCGGTGCCATCGGCGTTGATTCGATCGATGCGCTCTTCGCTCCGATTCCACCCGCGCTGCGCTTGCAAAAGGAGCTGAACCTTCCGAGGGGACTTTGTGAACTCGATTTGCTTAAGGACACCGGTTCGTTGGCCGCCCGGAATCGTGATTGCAGCGAGCTGGTGTGCTTCCTCGGTGCCGGCGCATACGATCACTTCATCCCGACCGTGGTCGACGCCATGGCGGGTCAGACAGAGTTTCTCACCGCCTACACGCCGTACCAGGCCGAAGCATCGCAAGGCATCTTGCAGCTCTTTTACGAATTTCAGACCATGATCTGCCTGCTGACGGATATGGAGGTGGCCAACGCATCGCTTTACGAAGGGGCCAGCGCCGCAGCCGAGGCAGTGCTCATGGCTGCAACGATCACCAAGCGTCGTAGGGTCATCGTGGCGGAGTCGGTTCACCCGGACACGCTCCGGGTATTGCGGACGTACGCGCAGTCGCAAGACATCGACATCACGGCCGCGCCCGCTCCGGAGGGTGTGGTTGACGAACAGGCTCTAAGCGCCGTGCTGAACGAATCCACTGCCGCCGTCGTCATACAGTCACCAAACTTTTTCGGCTGTATCGAGCGGCTCGATCGGATCGTGCCGACGGTCCATGCCCACGGAGCCCTCGCCATCATCTCGACCGACCCGATCGCCGGCGGTGTGTTGAAACCGCCGGGTGCGTTTGACGCCGACATCGTCGTTGGGGAGGGACAGACGCTGGGTGTGCCGCTGCAGTACGGAGGGCCTTACTTGGGCTTGCTGGCCGCTCGCGAAAAGTATCTTCGCAAGATGCCTGGTCGGGTGGTTGGAGTGGCTAAGGATTTGGAGGGGCGTCGCGGCTTCTGCCTCGCCCTCCAGACACGCGAACAACATATCAAACGCGAGCGAGCCACGAGCAACATCTGCACGAACCAGGGGTTGCTCGCGGTTCGCGCGGCCGTGTACATGGCCGCCATGGGTAAGCGAGGCATCGCCGAGGTCGCGTCGCAGTGTTTTGACAAGGCCCACTACGCCGCGAACGAAATCGCCAGGCTCGACGGTTACGCGCTGCGCTTCTCCGCGCCGTTTTTCAAGGAATTCGTCGTACGTACGTCGCGCGACGTGAAGGCGGTACTGACGACGTGCCGGGATCACGGCATTCTCGGTGGGGTAGCGATGGCCCGGTTCGATGAACGCCTCAGCGATTGCTTTCTCGTGGCAGTCACGGAGAAGCGAACCAAAGCGGAGATCGACAACCTGGTCGCCGCGCTTGAAAACGCGTGAATTGAGATGAGGGTGTAGCGTTACGCCTCGTGGGTGACGCATTCGAAAGACGATGATCCGAACCGCGACCGTGAGGGAGCGGCTTAGCAAACCGTGGGTTTTGACCCGCGCCGGGTGCCACTGGCGGCTTGTCCGCCAGTGCACGGGCAGGCAAGCTGCCCGTGACATCCTACTGAGATAGGCTCTAAAACCCGCATCTCGGGGTAGTCATGAGCGGACGCGGTGAGAGCAAACAGATCGTTGTCGGCGTCAGCGGCGCAAGTGGGGTCCAATATGCCCGCAGGCTCATCGAGTGTCTGTGTGATGCCGGTGTCGACGTACACTTGGTCGTCACGCCGAATGGAAGGCGGCTTTTCCGCGACGAACTCGGCATAACCGAGGTGTCGCCGCAGACGCTGCTGGGGCGCGAATCCGACCGACTCACGATGTACGCTTATCGTGACGTCGGATTGAAGCTCGCCAGCGGCAGCTTTCGAACCGACGGCATGATCGTGTGTCCGTGCAGCAGCAATACGCTCGCCTCGATCGCGACCGGTCTCGCCGGCAATCTTCTGGACCGGGCGGTGGCCGTCACGTTGAAAGAAAGGCGGCGGCTCATCGTCGTGCCGCGCGAGATGCCGATGAGTCGGATCCACCTACTCAATGCACTGCGACTCAGCGAAGCGGGCGCGATCATCTGCCCGGCCTGCCCCGGTTTCTACATGCAGCCGACCACCGTTGGCGATCTTGTTGACTTCGTGATCGGCAGACTCCTCGATTTAATGGATGTATCGCATCAACTTAATACGCAATGGGCCGACCAGCTCGAAGCGATGCGCGAGCAGTCTGAGGGGGCGATCAGCGCATGAAGCCGGTTGTCTCATCCGTTCGTATCTGGGCGGAGATGGTCAAGCTTTCCCACTCGATCTTCGCGCTGCCTTTTGCGATGATCGCCGTGTTCCTGGCCGGTCGTAACATCGAAGGGCGCGGCTGGCCTCATCCGGGTCAACTCGGGCTCATCCTCGTGTGCATGGTGTCGGCGCGCAGCGTAGCCATGACGTTCAATCGGATCGCGGACGCCGAGATCGACGCGCGCAACCCGCGTACGGCACAGAGGCCGCTGCCGGCGGGTCGGCTGACGCGGTTGGCCGCCTGGGCAATGCTGGGTCTGTCGGCCGTGACGTTCGGGATCGGCTGTCTCAGCTTCCACATCTTCTACGACAACACGTGGCCGATCCTGCTCTCCGGTCCGATTCTCCTCTTCTTGTGCGGTTACTCGTTTACCAAACGCTTCACGAAATGGTCGCATTACTACCTGGGTATGGCTCTTGCGTTATCGCCGCTGGCGGCCTGGCTGGCGGTCCACCCAGCCACGGTCGGTCTTCCGGTGTTGCTGCTGATGGTTACGGTTGTTTGCTGGGTGGCCGGGTTCGACATCATCTATGCGTGTCAGGATATCGAGGTTGACCATCGCGATGGTCTCTGGAGCTTGCCTGCCCGTCTCGGGGCGGCGCCGGCGCTGTGGATCGCTCGCGGTTCACATCTGATGGCGATTGTCGCTCTTGTGGCATTGGGATTTGTTGCTGATTTGGGGTTCGTTTATGCCGTTGGAGTGGCGTTCGCGGCGATCCTTTTGATCGTCGAGAACAGCCTGGTGCGCCCAGGCGACTACAGCAAAGTGAACCTCGCGTTCTTTACCATCAACGGGATCGTGAGCGTTGTCCTGGGTGTCTTGGCCGTTGTTGACGTGCTGACGACGCTGCCGCCCAGCATCACCTGAGAAAAGGGGACGCAGCCAATCCTGTTCGGCACGGGATTTGCGCACGGCGGTGGCGAAGGGGTTTGGGGTGACGGGGTGGGGGAGGTTGTTGCTTCTGGGGGAGGGGGTGGCGCGGGTGTGCGGGGTGAACAGCGCGCAGCATCAACACCCGACACGTCACGGGACGGACGGGTCGGTTAGGATTGAGGCTTGCGTTTTTCGATGTGGGCGAGTAGCTCCTCCTCGCTGGCCAAGCCAGTGAAATAGTGGCAGATCATCTCGTACGTGCGCAGCGTCGGCTTGCGGCCAGTCCACAACGCAATCAGTAAGCACGCGATAATGCCCAGGTACGTCTGAATCTCGATCCCATTGGGGCTGTGGCTGAGCAGGTGACGGCACCCGAGCACGTGCTTGAAAAAACGAAAAAACGTCTCAATCGCCCAGCGGTGCTTGTAAATCAGGGCGATCACTTCCGGCGGGACATCGAGCAAGTCCGTGGCGATCAGGATCGTCTCGCCTTGTTTGGGGCCGCCGCGACCGTTGTGTCCGCTCCGCTTGCGAACACGACAGACGAACGAGGAACCTACGTCCAGGATCCCTTTGAACAGGGCGAACTTCGCGTAGCCCCGATCCATCACATAGACGTGGTCCGGTTGCAGGTGTGCCTCCAGAACCTCACGCTCTTCCCCGTTGGCATCGGTGAGGTCCATGCGGACAGGTACAC
>JBARRC010000205.1:0-2578 GCA_049644045.1 Phycisphaerae bacterium | reverse complement strand
GTAGGACGACAGAATGACACGATGCCACAAAATATGGGCACACCCTCACGGCGTCGGGAACTTCTTCAGATGTTCCTCCGCCCGCGGTAGGACCTTTTCGATGGCCTCCTTAAGACCGCAGTCAAGAACCGATCCGGCCGCCTGACGGTGACCGCCACCCTTGAACTCAGCCGCCAGCTCGAGCACGGTTACATTACCCGAGCCGCGAAAATTGATACGCGTCTTGCCCTTGTTGCCCTCGGTAAACAGCATGGCAAGCCGCACGCCGTTAAGCGAGCGCGGAACATTGATTTGATCGTCAATGTCTGCGGCTGTGCACCCCGCATTGTGAATCTCATCATGACTGGCGTAGCTGTAGGCAAGCCGCCCATCCGCAAGGAGCTTCGTGTTGTCGTAAACCACCCGGAGCAGATCAAACTCGCTCTTTCGCTGACTACGGCACAGGCGCTCACCAAGTTCCGCAATGTTGGCCCCGGACGCAGCCACCTCGGCGGCCGCCCTCAACGTCGACGCGCTCGTGGTCGGCAGGGAGAAACCGAGCGTATCCGTCTGAATCCCCGCATAGAGCAGCGACGCGGTGAGCGGGCTGATGGGCCGATCCGCTGCCCGCAGCAGATAGTACACCAGCTCAGACGTGCTACCCGCGTTGGCGACCGCCCAGTTCACGTCGCCGAACTGCGTGTTAGTCTCGTGGTGATCGATGTTGACGATAGGCCGGCCGGCGGACCAATCCGTCTTCTTCAACGCCGCGCCGACGTTGCATCGACTTTTCTTGGCTGTATCGAGTACCACGAATCCGTCAGCCGCTACGAAATCTTCCGGCTTTGCCACCGGGACGTCAGCCCACTTAAACAAGAACTCAAGCCGCTGCGACAATGACCCCTCGGGGAGCGAGACTATGGGGTGACAATTCTCAGACGCCCAGGCGATGGCTGTGGCTAGTGTCGAACCGAGCGCATCCGCGTCCGGTACAACATGTGTGATCAGGACCGGCTTACGCATCGGGCGTAGCGCACTGATCACCTCGCCAGGCACAGGCGGCGTCGGAACAGACTTCTCATGCGGGACGAGCAGACTCACTGTGTTGACACCATAATCGCCAATCGGCAGGCTATTCGTGTTTCATCCAGTCGATCAGAATGTCGGCGATCTCGGGCCGCGTAAACTCCACCGGCGGGCGCTCTCCCTTCTTGAGCATCTCACGAAGCGCGGTACCGGACAGAAAGATCTGATCACCTTTGATCTTCGGAAAGGTCTTACCGCTGACCATTCCGCCCGCCCGCTTCGACCAGGCGGCGTGCTCGAATCTCAGCGGGGCGATCTTCAAGCCGCCCTCCGGAATCGCGTCAAAGATCTCTTGCGCCTCGTAGGTGCTATAGTAGCTGCCGACGCCCGCGTGGTCGCGCCCCACGATGAAGTGGCTGCAACCGTAGTTCTGGCGGTAGATGGCGTGCAGAATCGCTTCGCGCGGGCCGGCGTAGCGCATGGCGGCCGGCATGATTGAAAGCAGGGTGTGTTCGGGGTGGTAGTAGCCGTCGATCAACACCTCGTAACACGTCATACGGACTTCGGGTGGAATGTCGCCGTCCTTCGTCGCGCCCATCAGCGGATGGATTAGCAGTCCATCGACGATCTCCTGCGCGCATTTCGTCAGGTACTCGTGCGCCCGGTGGATTGGGTTACGCGTCTGAAACGCGACGACCGTCTTCCAACCGCGTTTCTGAAACTCGGCCCGCGTCTGCCTGGGCGTCAGGCGGTGCACCGGGAACATCGGGTCGTGCCGCGACGTCACCACGTCGACCTTTCCCGCCAGGCAGAAGTCGCCCGACTCCATGGCCACCTTGACGCCCGGATGGGCTTCGTCTTCGGTGCCGTACGCCTTGATCGCCTGCTTGCGCTTGTCCTGCTTGTACTTTTCATCGACGGTCATGTACCCGAGCAACCGGCCGGCGTCGTCACTGAGTCCGACGCGATCGCCGATACTGATCTTGCTTGCGGTGACGTCGTCAACGCTGCACGTGATCGGTATCGGCCACACGGTTCCATCCGTAAGCGTTATATTGTCACACGCGCTGTGATAATCTGCCTCGCCCATAAAGCCCTCGAGCGGGCTCATGGCCCCGATCGCGATCATCTCGAGATCGCATTGCTCTCGGGCGCTTAGCGTGATGGAAACCGTGGGCTTCGCGGAATCCTCCGGCGCTCCCGTCCGATCGACCAGACGCCCGCCATGCGGTGATACTAGTTCTTGTCTCATCCACACACCCTCTACAGTGATAGTTACAATAAAGAACTGACGAACGAACGCAGATGCTTTCGTCGCCTCCTCGCTAACGGAACAGCCTAGGACTTACCGTGCTGAACTGCAACCCCAATCTAAATGAGGAGAAAAGGTGTCACCCCTTAGCCGTCGTCCTGTCAAGGGGTAGAACGTTCCCGTTGGCGGGTTCCTTCTTCTCGGAATTCGCCCCGGCCTCGCCATGGGCGGCCGTCATGACCGTTGGGTACGCGCCCGGGTTCTCGATAGTGTGGTTGTCGTGCCGCAGGCACGCACCAGTCACCCATCAGGATCAAGGCG
>JBARRC010000204.1:0-8435 GCA_049644045.1 Phycisphaerae bacterium | reverse complement strand
TCCGACTCATGGCGGCGCTGCGCTTGGCCATGCCACCCACCGGCCATGACGGCCCTCCTCCCGAACGGTCGCTAGCCGACCGCCTCCTCCGGCACGGCCACAATTCGGCCCCCTAACGCAACTTGCTCGGGGAGTTCGGCGCCACGATCCAGACGCTTGAGCACGTGTCGACGAGCCCGAAGTGCCCGCGCCAGATACGCGCACGCCTTCTCGGCATTTGCTCGCTGACCACACGTAAACACGTCGACGGCCGCGTAGCCGTATTCCGGCCAGGTGTGGATCGCCAGGTGCGACTCCGCAATGAGCCCCAGCGCCGTGACGCCCTGCGGATGAAAGTGGTGAGACACTTCGTGCAGCAACGTCGCCAGCCCCCGATCCGCTGCTTCACGCAGGGCGTTTTTGATGAACGCTTCGTTGTCAAGCAACTCGGGTGGGCAGTCGTAAAGCTCCGCGATGCAGTGGATTCCGATGGCTTCCAAGGCTCGATACTCCATAACCGCGCCACGCCCGAAGTCCCTGGCCAACGGACCTGGGCACGAAGCATTCCTTTGCCGGTCGGCCGCGCGCCTCATAAGCGTTGCGCTGTCCGTTGCGGCGAAAGCGGAAAGAACCGGCAACGGTGTGAGTGTACACAAAACCGGACATTTTACAAACTTGGGGCGCAAGGTCCAAGGTCCGGGTGTGGCCATCGTTTATGGCATCAGGCTGCGGAGCGGGTCCACCACCGGTCCCATTGACCGGATTCGCGCAGGGCCACGAGGTTCATGACGGCGGCGGCGTTGGGCGGATCCCATTTCATCCCGGTCCGCTCCAGTCGCAACGTCAGGTTTTTGCGCATGGCTTCCGTCGGGCCCGATCCGATGTCCCAGCCGCACGCCAACGCTCACGAAATCGGGGGACAAAATCGGAAAATCGGGGGACAGAAAATCGGGGGACACCATACCTATTTCTTGACACACTCGGCGTGGTGGTTTGAGGGGTAGGCATGGCGCGAGTCGCACGAGTTGTCGCTCGCGGAATTCCCCATCATGTTACGCAACGCGGCAATCGCAGATGACCGTGCGCTATCCCGCAACATTGGATTCGAGCCGGGAGCGCGAACGACCGGTCAATGACCCGCGTTTGCGCTTGGGGTTCGGAGGCATGTTGCATATTCGCGCACGGTCGTCTCGCTGTTAGAGGGTGTTTAAGAAGCCAAACCAACGCTGCTAGCCCATCTATGTGTCATATAGGTGGCTGTCCCCCTTTCACGTCGATTCAGCAAAGCGGGTGATCGGACTTGAACCGACGACATTCACGTTGGCAACGTGCGGGCGGTGGGTTCTAAATCGCGACGTACGCTAGAGTTACGGCGCGCGCGAAATCACCTTGCACTGTTGCTCGCCCGGGGGCGAGGGGGTCGCCCGACGAGGGCAAGAGGCCGTTGCCAGACGCAATCTCCCTGTATCCATGGTCGTCGCTCCGGACTGACACCGGTCTCGCGCACCCAACATACCGGTACGAGAGGGTAACACTAATTCTTATAGGACGTTGCTTGCCAGGGGCGGATTCCGTCCGGGTATCAGGCATATTGCCCTTCACGGGAAACGGCCTTTCATGGAAAGGGCCGGGGGAGCTGCATTCGCGTATCGGAAATCACTTTGCCCTGTACCGCCGCAGGCAGCTCTGTATAATGCCGTTCTTAGGTCCATGCGGGGTCTCAGCAGGCGCGACGATCGGCCGGTCATCGCCGCACCTCACTGAGGTCTTCGCGAAGTGACAAACGGGTGACGTTATGTGTGCCCTCGCCCGGCGGAGCGCTACCGGCGTCTGATCATCGGGCCATCACATTATCGCACGCTCAGCGGCTGCGGCGAGCGCAAGCATCCAGGTAAGCGATCTGCCAAAAGAAGCTCGTTCCTACGGAACGCTTTCACTGTCAGGGAGAATCGAGATGAAGAAGATGCGACAGATAACCCTAACCTTCTCGTTAGTGGTTGCTGTGTTCACGACGGCGTCAGTGCTTGCGGAGTTCGCACAGACCCCTGTCACACCCGATCCAATCGACTTCGCTCCAGACCGGATTATCATACGCTTCGAACCAATGCCCGAAAACCTAGCCGCACAGCAACGACAAGCGCTTCCCAGTGTGAGGCAGCTTCGTAGACTTCTGCCAACATCGCGCCGTCGTTCAGCCGACCCAGCCGAGGACGGGCCACACCAGATTTACATCGCAGAGCTAATCCCAGGAACAGATGTCGTTTTTCTGGCACAGCAAATCTCTGCGATGCCCGAGGTGCGTTATGCTGAACCAGATCACATCGTCTGTATCGACGATACGTTTCCTGATGATCCGGACTTCATCAAACTCTGGGGCTTGCACAACACGGGCCAAACTGGAGGTGGGTCTGACGCCGATATCGACGCCCCGGAGGCCTGGGATATCACGACCGGGTCAGAGGAGGGCGTCGTCGTGGCGGTCATAGATACAGGAGTTGATTACAAGCATCCTGACCTGCAGAACAACATTTGGACCAACGAGCCCGAGCTCAACGGCCAGCCAAATGTAGACGACGATGGCAACGGTTACGTTGACGATGTGTACGGTTATGACTTCCTCCTCAACGATCCAGATCCTTCCGACGCCAACGGCCATGGTACGCATATAGCCGGGACTATCGCCGCCGTGGGGGAGAACGGCACCGGTGTCGTGGGCGTCAATTGGACGGCCAGAATCATGGCCCTACGGTATGTCAATGCCGGGGGGTGAGGTTCTGTCAGCGACTCGGTCGAGTCCATCTACTATGCGATCGATAACGGAGCCCGCGTGATGAACTATAGCTCGGGGTCCGACAATTTCACTCAGACCCTATTTGATGCACTAGTCACCGCGCGCGACGCTGGAGTTCTGTGCGCGGCCTCGGCTGGTAACCGTGCACGGGATACCGATGAGACTCCACACTATCCTTCGAGCTACAACGTCGAAAGCGTGATCTCAGTCGCAAGCACAGACCATAATGATACCCTTTCGAGCTTCTCGAATTGGGGCGCCACCTCGGTTGACCTCGGCGCCCCCGGTTCGAGCATATTCAGCACTGTACCGCCGTTTGTGACGCTGTTTTCGGCGAGTTTCCAGACGACCACACCGCCGGATATCGGTGACCAGTTCACACTGGGAGGATCGGCAAACTACTGGGGAACTGTCTACAAGGACGACGGCAACATCGCGGCGCGCGGTGACGCCGAGGAATCCTATCCGTACCGACCCAACGCAGATGGGTGGATCGCTACCCCGCCATTTGACACGACCGAGCTGCGGAGTCTATTGCTCTCATTCGACTACCGCTTTGAAATGGAGGACCGCGACGATGTGCTGATCGTGGGGGTCTGGGATGGCGCTGCCTGGCGGGAGGTATTTCGTCGGTCATCTGAGTGCTGCTTCCGCGACTACTACTTCCGAACAACGATTGAGCTTGAGCCTTATCGCAACCCCACCATGCAGGTCCGCTTTGGGTGGCAGACGGATGCTGACAACAACGACTTTTTCGGCGTCGAGATTGACAACATCTCAATGCGCTACATCGGCCCGGACTATACCGGCGAGACGGCCTACGGAGTCAAGAGTGGCACATCCATGGCTACACCACACGTCGCTGGCACCGCTGCCCTGTTGCTGGCCAATTGCCCGGACATGTGCTTGTCTGAACTGAAA
The DNA here is from genome assembly GCA_049644045.1 of Phycisphaerae bacterium. Lineage (GTDB taxonomy): Bacteria > Planctomycetota > Phycisphaerae > UBA1845 > UBA1845. The sequence goes on along the minus strand of JBARRC010000204.1, from coordinate 4,744 downwards.
TACAGACTCATGTGGACCGGCGACCCTATCCCGGACCCGGACAGACCTACGGTCTCCGGGCGGCGCCTGAACGCGTACAACGCTTTGACGGTGCCGCTCGACCTGACTGTGCTCACGCCCAACGGCGGAGAGCATTGGTTGTTGGGGTTGGCCGGTACGATCACGTGGTGGCCGTGTGACGCCGGGCCGCTCGACATCTACCTTGCTTAAGGGCGGTGCCGTGCACAGCCAAGTGGCGGACCAGACGCCTAACACCGGCTCGTTCATCTGGAACATCCCGAACGACTTGCCGGCCGCCTCCGATTACCGCATCCGCGTCGATGACGGAACCAATATAGATGAGAGTGATGCTGATTTCATTCTCGAGGCCCCCGACGCCTGCTGCATGCCCAACGGTTTGTGTGAACCGCTTGCGCCGCAGCCCTGTATCGACGCGGGAGGCTCCCCGCAGCCGCCCGGCACAACCTGCACAACGCCGGGTGCATGCTGCACGTCGGATGACACCTGCGAAATGCTCGACCCGCTGTGCTGCGTCGACCAGGGCGGTGAGCCGTCGCCTCCGGATATCTGTACGCTAAACCGCGCCTGCTGCTTCTTCGAGGACGGAAGCTGTGCAGACCTGGACCCTCTGTGTTGTCACTTGGGCGGCGGGCATCCGCAGGGGCCGGCATCGCTATGCTTGGGCGATATGAACGTGAACGGGTTCGACGATGCGTGCGAAATTGTCGACTGTGAGGTCCAGACGCTGATCGCTTCCGACGCTGCCCCGACCGACGTATTCGGCGTTCTTTTCGGCTGGGCTGTTTCCATCAGCGGTGAAGTCGCCGTAATCGGGACCCCTTTTGACGACGATGCGTGCATACCCGATGACTTTGACTGCAACTCCGGTTCGGCGTACATATACCGATTCAATGGGAGCACCTGGATCGAAGATGCCAAGCTCACCGCGTCCGACGCGGCGCAATATGACGAGTTCGGGATTTCCGTCTCCGTGAGCGGGGACACGGCCGTGGTGGCGACATGGCGCGACGACTGTGCAGCCGGTTCGCTCTGCGGTTCGGCATACGTGTTCGAGAAGCCGCCCGGCGGATGGGTGGATATGACCGAAACCGCCAAGCTTACCGTTTCAGATGCGGCCGCGGGTGATTACTTCGGCACCTCTGTCTCCATCAGCGGGGACGTGATTCTGATTGGGGCACAGGGCAAGGACTGTCTCGCCGGCTCGGATTGCGGCGCCGCATATGTGTTCGAGAAGCCGCCCGGCGGATGGGTAGATATGACCGAAACCGCCAAGCTCACCGCCTTCGACGGCGCCGAGGATGACGGTTTCGGTCTTTCAGTTTCCATCAGCGGGGACGTGATTCTGATTGGGGCATCTGGAAAGGACTGTCTCCCCAGCTCGGATTGTGGCGCAGCGTACGTCTTCGAAAAGCCGCCGGGTGGTTGGGTGGACACGACCGAAGCCGCCAAGCTAACCGCATTTGATGCCGCACCGAGCGACGGTTTCGGCGCGTCTGTTTCCATCAACAGCGAGATGGCCCTCGTTGGTGCGCACTCCGGAGACGGTCTAACGCCTTGTGGCTCGGCGGTAGTCCCGAACTCCGGATCGGCGTACGTTTTCGAGATGCCGCCCGGCGGATGGGTGCATATGACCGAAACCGCGAAGCTCACCGCGTCGGACGCCGCTAGGGGCGACTATTTCGGTAGTTCAGTTTCCATCAGCGGCGATGTGGCCGTGGTCGGCAGTGAGTATGGCGGCTCGGCCTACGTATACCGCTTCGATGGCATCGACTGGGTTGAGGGTGCGAAGCTCCTCGGCTCCGAGTCTGCATATTTCGGCTTCGCCGTGTCCGTCAGCGGGAACGTGGTCGTGGTAGGCGCTCCGTTGGCCTACGTCGGCATGGGCCGCAGCGGTTCGGCGTACGTCTATCAGATTCGGGGTGGCTTCGATTGCAACTCCAACACTATCAACGACGCCTGTGAGGCTGACTGCAATGCAAACGGTGTTCCAGACGATTGCGACATCAACGAAGGTACCAGCGAAGACTGCAACGGAAACGCGATTCCTGACGAGTGTGACGTCGACGCCGGTACAAGCACGGACTGTAACAACAACGGAATCCTTGACGTTTGCGACATCGACAGCGGTACTAGTCTGGACTGCCAGCCGAACAGCATTCCCGATGAGTGCGAGGCTTATCCTGGCTTCGCTGACGCCTCAGGCCCGCTTTCACCGATCGACCGAGATAATCCGCAGAGCCATACGATCATTTCGCCGCCCGACGCGATCGCCGATGTCGCGCTCTGGTTTGAGGCTAGTGCGGACCTGGGGTCAACGTCCGAATTCATTGACGTTGATATCAACGGGATACCAGTCGGCAGGATCTTCGAATCTCGTGCAAACTATTGCCCGGCTGAGCCCGACACGGCCATACTCGTCATCCCAGCTGTTACTTTCAATGTGGCGGTAGGCGGTGGCGATGCAGTCATCAACATGGTACCGAGTAGCTCCGTATACGCTTGCGCATCTTCGTTCATCACGGTCACAGTGCTGGGGAAAGACTGTAACGGTAACAGTATTCACGACGACTGCGACATCGCAGATGGGACGAGCCTGGACTGCCAGCCCAACGGCACGCCGGATGAGTGCGAGACGCTCCCCTTTTTCACTGATGGTTCCGGCCCGCTCTCACCGATCGATGAGGACAATCCGCAGAGCCACACGATCACTTCGCCGCCCGTGGCGACCGCGGATGTTACGTTCTCGTTCACCGCTAGTGCGGACCTGTCGTCAACGTTGGAATTCATTGACGTTGATATCAACGGGATACCAGTAGGCAGAATCTTCGAGTCTGGCGCAAGCGACTGCCCGGCTGAGCCCGATACGGCCACACTCTTCGTCCTGGCTGCGGTCTACAACACGGCTATAGGTGGCGGTGATGCAGTGATCAATATGGTACCGGGTACGTATGTAGATGCCGATACTTGCCCATCTTCCTTCATCACGGTCACGGTGGAGTATGAGGCGGGGCGAGACTGTAACGGTAACAGTGTTCCCGACGACTGCGACATCGCAGACGGAACGAGCCTGGACTGCCAACGCAACGGGATTCCGGACGACTGCGACATCGCAAACGGTACCAGCCAGGACTCTCCACCGAACGGAATCCCGGATGAGTGCGAAGTGGCCATATGTGTGGACGATCACGCGCCACCCGGCGGCGACGGTACGTGCTGGTCCAGCCCCTTCAAGTACCTTCAGGACGCCCTCGCAGTGGCGACCGTCGGTGCTGAAGTTCGCGTGGCCGAGGGCACCTACAGGCCTGATCAGGACGAGGCCGGGAATGTGACACCTGGCGATCGCGACGCCACATTTCAACTCATTAGCGGCGTGACCATTCAGGGTGGGTACGCTGGCTACAACGCGCCCGATCCCAACGAGCGCGATTTCGTTCTGTACGAAAGCGTCCTCAGTGGCGATCTCAACGAGGACGATGGCCCCGATTACGTGGAGGACTTTGCGCTCTGTGTGAGTGTGGAGGGTTGGCCACCTGGACCCGCTTGCGACGCATTTGACTTCGACGAGGACGGTGATGTCGACCTCGACGATGATCTCGGCACTTTCCTGGCGGTCAACAATTACACTGACAGCACATATCACGTGGTGACCGGAGGTGGTGTCGACGCACGGGCGTGGCTTGATGGATTCACCATCACGTCCGGCAATGCGAACGGGTCGGGCTCCCGTTCGCAAGGCGCCGGAATGCTCAACGTCTCCGGAAGCCCAACACTGATCAACTGTACCTTCAGCGGAAACGCGGCCGGCGACAACGGTGGAGGCGGGATGTCGAACGACGGCGGCGACCCGGCACTCACCGACTGTATCTTCAGCGGAAACGTAGCCCGCCATGTCGAGGGTGGTGGTGGGATGCATAACGCCAACGGCAGCAACCCCACATTGATCGACTGCATGTTCGCGAGCAACGCCTCCGGCTCCGGTGGTGGGATGTGCAACGTCGAGAGCAGCCCGGTGTTGACTGTGTGCACATTTGGCGAGAACTTAGCAGTGGCAGTTGGTGCAGGAATGTTTAACGAGTTAAGCGACCCAACGCTTACGAACTGTCATTTCACCGGGAATATGGCCGGATATAATGCTGGTGGCATGTACAATTACGATAGTGGTCCCGCAATGATTAACTGCACGTTCAGTGAAAACTCGGCCGGTAGTGGGGGCGGCGGGATGTACAGTTATTTTCACTCGAGTCCGTCCCTAGCTGACTGCAACTTCAGCGATAACTATGCCGGGAACAGTGGCGGAGGGATGTACAATCGGTTTCTCAGCAGTTCGTCCCTAGCTGACTGCAACTTCACCGGCAACTATGCCGAGTACGCCGGCGGCGGAATGTACAACGAGGATACCACCCTAGAGGTGACCAACTGCACGTTCAGTGGGAACTCGGCCGGTAGTCGGGGCGGCGGGATTTACAGGCGCGAGACCAACCTGGTGGTGACCAACTGCACATTCAGCGGCAACGTGGCTGCCGACTATGGTGGCGGGATGTATGGTAGTGCGAGGTCGACCAACTGCACATTCAGCGGCAACGTGGCTGGCAACTACGGTGGCGGGATCTACGTCCCTGGGGGCACGCTCGTGGCAGTGAACTGTATCTTATGGAGGAACGCGGACAGCAGCGGGATCGATGAGCGAGCTGCACAAGTCTATCCAGTCAGCAAGGCTTTGGTC
>JBARRC010000203.1:0-11170 GCA_049644045.1 Phycisphaerae bacterium | reverse complement strand
GCCGGACGAGTGCCAGGCCGACGAAGACGACGATGGGGTGATCGACGCCTGTGACAACTGCCCCGCTGACGCCAACCCGGATCAGTGGGACACCGATGGGGATAGTATCGGAGATGTGTGCGACCCTGAGACTATCCCCGCGGTGTCCGAGTGGGGTATCGTGGCGATGATCTTGCTCGTGCTGGCTGCGGGAACGGTGGTGCTCATCAGGCGTCGGCAGGTTCACGTGTAGCCGGTTTAGCTGTCGCAAAGCGAGCCCGTATTTGCTACGCTCCGATTGGACGTTCATCAACCTGGAGTCCTTTCCGCTCGCCGACTGAATCCAATCCAAAGTCGAATGGCCGGGCGGCCTCAACCCGTCAGCGCGTAGGGTGCATTTCAATGCACCATGTCGGTATTATCGAACACTCGTCAGTTATCCGTTGTGATCTGGACGGTTGCCAACGCATTGGCAACGTTGTCGGCGAATTCGAACACCTTATCGAGACCGGTGACGAGGAACAGTCCCCAGATGTTGGTGTTGATCCCGCAGAGAACGAGCCTTCGCTTGTTGCTGATGAGCTTCTTGCGGAGCTTAAGCAGCTTGGCGATGTTGGAGGAGTTGAGGTAGTTGATGCCGGAGAAGTTCAAGACAACATCCACGTCCTTTTTCGCCTCTAATTGGTCGATCAGAGCCGATAGGTCGTCCGCAAACCCGGGGTCGTCCTGTAGCTCTACGACCAGGATGTTGTCAGACCAACTTTCAATCGACACCAGCAAAGCTCCTGCGAACGTACCGTAGAACCAATGGTCGCCACCGTACCCGCCCTACGGCGCGCTGTCAATCGGGCAAACCGGAGCCGCTGGGTGTAGGGTGCGTGACAGAATCGGTGGGTGGCATGGGCAAGCGGTGCGGCGCTACGCGGGCGGCGGCAGTTCGGGCTTGCACGCGAGGAATCCGGCAAGTGAACATAAAGAAATGGCTTGCCCGTGCAGATATCGGCGTTGCGCTGCCCACGGGCAAGGACCGCCCCGGATACGTGCTTGATTGGTCGGAGGCTTTACTGAGGGCGGTCCTTGCCCATGTCACCCGCCACCCGCCTTTCTACGCGTGGCATGTTTGTTCAGCGCTGCCGCACGAGCATGTTCCGATCGATGGAACGGCGGACAAGTTCTCGTGACACGTCCTGAAGCCAGCGCTGCGCGTCGGTGTAGTACCCGGCCGTGGGGCGCAGTCCGGGCATCTGGCGGGACCAATACCCGTTGAACACGTGCATGTAGAGCTCGCGCAGGTATTTACTGTACACGCTCGCGAGCGCGACGGGGAAGTGGTGACCGTCGCCACCGGTGACAAACGCGATCTCACAAGTCCGTGATGAACGGATCAGGCGATAGACGCTTCGCCGTGGCGATTCTTCGTGAATCTGCAGATCGTAGCCGGGCAGCGCGGTGATCAATGCGTCGCGATAGTGCGTGCGCCCGCCGAGCCGGTCCACCAACACACGCACGCGCTGATGGGGAGCGGAGCGCATGATGCGATCCACGGTGCGCAGGACGAAGCCGAGAAGTACGACGGCCTTGTTGCGCGTGTTGCTCACCAGGCGGTTGAAGTGCCCCTCCGGTAACGGCTCACTGAACACCCCTTGCAGCGAAACACCGTGTTCGCGGCCGTCCCGCCGGATCGCGTTGGCCCGCGTCCCGATGTCACCAACCCCGCCACTTACCGGTAGTGACACATCCGTGTCGGCATACCAGGCATATTGATCCAGAAGTCCGGTCGCCTCAGGTGCGATCAGATCGAGCAGCGCCCGCCAGGTCTGCGGGCGATGGCCGCTGACCGCAAGCATCACCAGCGCCGCCCGTTCCAACGACGCCAGGCCCCCGCGCGAACGGTAGAGCTGCTTGCTGTCGGCAATGACCAGACGCTGTTCGGTGCGCCTTGATCGGCCCGTGCAGGTCGCCCGCAACGTCTCCCACAAGCAGCGATCGAGCCGGTCATCCGGGACTCGAAACACCACGCCGGACACGACCAGTGGGCCAAGCATCGGGCCGAACCCGGCCTCATCAATCCCCGCCAGGATCGCCAATTGGTTCTTTCTCCTGTTTTCTCACCCTCATCGTTTGATCGTACGCAGAAACTCCTGCACCTCCGGGATCGCGCCCTGGAAGATCAGGTATCCGTTGTAGGGTTCGCGCTCGGTGATTTCGTCGCTGATCGGCGTCAGCATGATCCGGCGAACCTCGTCGCGGTCGTCGGTCTGGCCCAGGGCCCAGCAGAGCTTCATGTATCCGACCTCGGGCAGCATGTTGGCGGCGGGGACAACGCCCAGCTCCATGATCTCGCGGCCCGTTTCATACACGTACATCTGCACGTAGCCCCACAGCGTCTGCACGGTCATGTAGATGTGTACACCTTTTTCGATCGCACGTTTGAGGGCCGGGTATAGCGGCTTGTTGACGTGCCCGAGGCCCGTACCGGCGATGAGGATTCCGCGGTACCCTTTGTCCACGATCGCATCGACGATGTCCGGTATCATACCGGGGTAGTAATAGAGAATCGTGACCTTCTCTTCGAATGCGGTATTAATAGTGATCTTCCGATCGCTCCGGCGGCGTTTGTAGTCTTTTTTCAGGTAGGTGATCTTTTCCCGGTCGATCATTGCCAGAGGTATGTCACCGATTGTCCGGAAGGTCGAGCGGTAGCTGGAGTGCATCTTGCGGACGCGCGTCCCGCGATGCAGCAAACAGTACTGGTCGGACGTGGGCCCGAACATACACACGATAACCTCGGCCACGTCAGACTCCGCCGCCGCTTTGACGGCATTGATGAGGTTGATTGCGGCATCCGACGACGGCCGGTCGGATGATCGTTGCGAGCCGACCATGACAATCGGAACGGGGGAGTCTTGCACCATGAAGCTGAGAATCGCAGCCGTGTGATGCATGGTGTCGGTTCCGTGTCCTATCACGATGCCGTCGACACCTTCCGCGACGGCCTCGCCGATGCTCTGCGCAAGAGTGATATATTCCTCGGGGCCCATGTTCTCGCTGAACACCCCGAAGAGCTTCTCGGTTCTTAAGTTGCACAGGTCGGCCAGTTCCGGCACGGAGCCGTATAGCTCACCCGGCGAAAAGGCGGGGATGACCGCGCCGGTTCTGTAATCGAGCCGGCTGGCGATGGTCCCGCCGGTGCCGAAGAGGGTGATGTTCGGCTTTGATGGGTCGGTGGGGAACTCCTTCTCGGGGATTTTGTAGTGGGCTTCGCGCCGGCCGTGCTCGGTCATCGTGGAGATTGAATCGGCGGCGATGCCGATGTTATAACCGTTGTCAAGCTTCAGCACGACGTGCTTGTCGTCGGAGGTTTCGCTGCGAGGTAGAATGAGCCCCTTAAACCGTCCATGGGTCGCTTCGACTTCAACCTCGCTCCAGACGCCGACGCCGTGGCGCTTAAGCACAGCTTTGCCCGTACCCCGATAGCCCTGAAACCTCTTGTCACTCATGCCCGCACCTTCGTGGATACGTCGCGGCCGCGATGAGCGTCCAATGCCTCGGTGAGCCATTGGGCGACCTTACAACCGTCGACCCGGCCCACAAAGCCGTTCATGAGTCCGCCCATTAAATAGTGGTGTTTCTTGGCGGATGTTGGAAACCGATCGTGGTTCAACCGGTCGACGGCCGCCGTGATCTGCGCTGCCAGCTCGTCGTCACTGCGCGGCTTGAGATTGAGTGCATCCAGCGCCTCATCAAGAGTGGATCGTTCGCATGTCTCTCGAGCGCGCGTCTCGAGTATGTAGCGGAGCACTTTAACGACGCCTTCGCGCGCCAACAGGCCGTCGGCACAGGCCTTGAATGCGTCTGCGATGTCATCGTCTTCAAGGAGGTCAGGATTCAAGCCTTGCCGGCGAAACGCCTTCATCCGCTGGCAGAGCACCACGGCGGCGAAAGTCGGATTGATTCCCAGCTCACCGACGAGTCGTGAAAACAAATCCGCACGAGCCGACATACTCAAGGCCTCAACCATGTCATCCGGCAACCCCATTGCCCGGTACCGCGCCTCGCGGTCCCACACGTATTCGGGCAACTGCTCGCGAATGCGTTCCACCCTTTCCTTCGGGATGGCCATCGGCGGCAGGTCCGTGTCGGGATACATGCGGTCCGCCCCCGGCAGGACGCGTTCGAACCCGTTGGTTCCATCTTTAAGGGCTTGCCGGGTGTCGCTGGGCACACCCGTGACGGCTTCTCGAGCGCGAATGACAACCTCCTGACATGCGGTCTCCGTATCCGCCTCGTTGCCCCAGACGAGGATGAACACGTCGTTGTGCTTGGCATTCATCTTCCTGCCGATCTTCTGCCAAGCCGCTCCGTCAAGGGACTCCGAGAGGCTGTCGGAATGGATCATGTTGGGCAGGCGTGTCAGGCACGCGATCACGCGAATTCGATCGGAAAACTCCCTGGCGAAGGTGGTATGCTCCTGTGTCTCTTCGTTGAGCAGGCCGGCAAACCCCTTCAGAACCACGCATTTGACGCGGAGGCCTTGCGCCAACGAGGATCGCAGGGGCTCGTAATGGGTTTGGGCAACGATTCGCGTAACATCATCGATCCGATGGCTGAAGGAATCCAGCGTGATGCCCCGGCGCTTGAGTTCGTCGCGAATGTGCAGGAGAGTACATTGGCGCCTGGCCTCGTTGTAGACCAGGTGCGGGATGCGCCAGATTTGAGGCACGCCCTTGATTTCAACCCGTGTCCCACCTTTGACACTGACGTTGACGTCCTGGCGCACGGTGCCGTAGCCGGTGCGAATCTTGCCCGTGCTGCGGCAGAGCCTGCGGATGATCTGCGCGACCTCGGCCACCTCCTGGGGTGTGTGCATGTCCGGTTCGGTGACGACCTCGATGAGCGGCATCCCCAACCGATCCGTCAGAAAGACGCGATCGTGCCCGACGTCCGATACCTCGCGACAGGCGTCCTCCTCCAGCCCAAGCTGCCTGATGCCGATCTTGCGACCCTTGTACGGAATCCAACCGTCCACCCCGAGGATCGTGGTGCGTTGGAAACCGGTGGGGATCGAGCCGTCGAGATATTGCTTGCGGGCGATGTGCAGCTCGCTGACCATGTTGAGGCGCAGCAGAAGGGCTACCTCCAGCCCGGCATCCAGCGCGTCGTCGGCGATGAAGAAGGGCGGCGTGTCGTCGAACTCGTAGGTGCAGACGGTGTCGTGATGGATGCGGTAGTAGATGTTCTTGCGGGTCTTCTTTTCCATGAGCGCCGTGCCGTCGTACTCGCCCAGCTCGGAAAGCGTGGGACGCATGTGACGCAGAATCTCGGCGTCGTAGTCGTTGCTGTAGCGACCGGCGGGACAGCGGCAGAAGAGTTTCGTTCGGGTAAAAAGCTGCCGATGAATCTCCAGCCCGCAACGAAACCCGATGCCGGCGTAGTCCTCCGGACTCATCAGATGAAACGGCTTGAACGGAAGCGGCATAAGGCGCTGACTCCTGTCTGCAAACGTCGGAGCCGAATTGTAGATCAGCTTTGACGGCGCAGCAACGAGGTGTCAGCCTCGCTGGGCCGAGAATTCCTTCTCGGCCACGCCGCGGAATACACCTGGGCAAACCATCAGGACATTGCAGGCCATAGAGAAACCGGCGGGTTTGTGTTAGCATCACCGACATACGGTGAACAGCCTCGACACGCCAAGAACCGCCCTGTGGCGCAAAGGAGCCTTCGTGATGCGACCTGTTGTCAAGTTCCTGGGTCATGACCTGGTGGACAACATTGTTGCGGAAGCACAGAGCATCGTTTGCAAAGCCCGCGTTTGTTATTTATAATAATTGAATCCCCGCCTGCATACACGCCTGCCTCATCTTTTCGGGCCACACACTCGCCTGCACTTCACCGATGTGCGCTTTGCGAAGGAAGAACATGCACAGCCTGGATTGCCCGATACCTCCCCCGATCGTCAGGGGCAACTCTCCGTTGAGGAGCTTTTTGTGCCATGCCATATCCCTTCTCTCTGAAGCGCCCCTGATCTCAAGTTGTCTCAGCATCACGTCGCCATCCACCCTGATGCCCATGGAACTGATCTCAAAGGCTCTTTCCAATAAAGGATACCACGCCAGAATGTCTCCATTCAACCCCCGCTTTCCCCTTGAGGTTTCAGTCGTCCAGTCGTCGTAGTCAGGTGCCCGTCCATCATGAATCTCACCATCGGCCAACACGCCTCCTATGCCGATCAGGAAGACGGCGCCATGCTTCTTGACGACCGTATCCTCTCTTGCTGCTGGTGCCATGTACGGGTACATCTCTACAAGATCCTCAGTATGGACAAACGTGATATTCTCGGGCAGAATGGGTTCGACGCGTGGATACCTCTCATGAACGATGCGCTCCGTCTGTCGCATGACCTCGTATATTGTTCGCACCATGTGCTTGAGAAAATCGAGGGACCTTTCGTCTTGTGAAATGATCTTTTCCCAATCCCATTGGTCCACATAGACGGAGTGCAGGTTGTCAAGCACCGCCTCATCCGGTCGTATGGCGTTCATGTCCGTGTACAGCCCCTCCCCCTTCTTGAACCCATAGTCCGCCAGGGCCATCCGCTTCCATTTTGCCAATGAGAGGATGACTTCTGCGGGAGCGTTATCATCCGACATGATTCTAAAATCGACCTTCCTCTCTACTCCGTTCAGATCGTCATTTATTCCACTTCCTGTCCTGACAAACAATGGAGCAGACACTCTCTCAAGCCGCAATGTCTCGACGAGGTTCCGCTGAAAGGCGTCTTTGATGAATTTGATGGCTTTTTCTGTTTCTCTCAAGTCCAAGATGGACTCATATGCCTGGGGTACGACGAGCCCTAGCATTTTCTTGCCTCCAAGCTGTTGGGTCGATGCTGAATAAGGCGCAAATCAGGATTGCGCATTTGCCGATCTCCGCGCCGCACCGTACCGAAACGGGGCGCTCCGCAGCAAACCATCATACCCGATTCCGTGGCTGTAATCCCGTGCATCTGGGGCCGTTGGCCTCCGGGTGCGGATTCGTTCGTCATTCCTGCTGGTGAGCAGCCCCAGAGGTCTGTCGGCGCAGATCCTACTCAGATAAATCAGCTTGAACGGAAGTGGCATGGCGCGTTGGCTCCTTCCCACGAACGTCGGAGCCGAATTGTAGACCCGCGTCGACGGGCCGCCAACGAGCGGTCAATCCGCCGGGGCCAGGCAGCGCCCTCGTTCCGGAGTCGACCTCGGGAAGCCGCCAGGGTGACGCATGTTGTGGAGGATCCGGCGGGCTTGTGCTACCATCGCCGCAATACGGCTGCTCGGCTCAACATACGGAGAGTCGCCTTTCGGCGGAAAGGAGCCACACGATGAGACCTGTTGTCAAGTTCCTGGGTCATGACCTGGTGGAAAAGATCGTCGCGGAAGCACGAGGGATCGTCTGCACGCTGGGCGTGGAAGTACACAACAGCGGCATCCTCGCTATGCTGTCGGATCACGGCGCCAAGGTGGATGCGGACAAAAACCGCGTCTTTCTTACCGACGAAATCATCGACAAAGCCCTGGAAGCCGCTCCCGGATCATTCAAGCTTTACGACGTGCTCGGGCGCGAAACGCACGATTTCTCGGGGTACAACGTGTATTTCACGCCCGGCTCCGCGGCCATCAACGTTCTCGACTACGACACGAACAAGATCCGCACACCGACGACCGGTGATTACGTCAAGTACGCGAAGGTCGTAAGCGGGCTCGACAACCTCGCGTCCCAAAGCACCGCGCTTGTCCCGGGCGATGTGCATCAGAACATTTCCGACAGCTACCGGCTCTACCTCAGCCTGATGTTCTGCGAGAAGCCGGTGGTCACCGGGACCTTCACGGTCGATGCGTTCAAGGTCATGAGGGACCTCCAGCTTGCGGTGCGTGGAACGAAGGAAGCGCTGAAGGAAAAACCTCTCACCATATTCTCCTGCTGCCCGACCGCTCCCCTGAAATGGAGTGATGTCACGTCGCAGAACGTCGTCGATTGCGCCATGTATTCCATCCCCGTCGAGTACATATCGATGCCCTTGTCGGGATTCGTCGCCCCGGTGACTCTGGTCGGAACGCTGGTGCAGCACACCGCGGAGACCATAAGCGGCCTCGTCATAAGCCAGCTTACCAACCCCGGCACGCCGGTCCTCTACGGGGGCTCACCAGCCATATTCGACGTTCGCTACGAGACGACGCCGATGGGCGCTGTGGAAACGATGATGGTGGACTGCGCCTACAACGAAATCGGCAAACACCTGGGGCTGCCCACGCAGGCATACATCGCACTGAGCGACGCCAAGCAGCTCGACGCACAGGCCGGGCTCGAATCGTCCATGGGAGCCGCGCTGGCTGCCCTGGCCGGCATCAACAACATATCAGGGCCCGGAATGCTCGATTTTGAAAGCTGCCTGAGCCTCGAAAAACTGATCGTGGACAATGAAATAGCCGGCATGGCCCTGCGCCTCATCAAGGGGATCGAACCGAAGGAGGACTTCCCGGCCCTCCCGAGATTCGAGGAGCTTCTTAAAGAACAGCACCTCCTAATATCCAAGCACACGCGGCGGTATCTAAAGGAGGAACACTATTTTCCCGGACCTGCGATCGACCGGGCCAACCGGTCGAGATGGCAGGAAGAAGGCAGCCTGACCCTGCGCGAGCGGGCACACAGAGAGGTAGACAGACTTCTGGCTGACTACCAACCCTCACAACTACCCGACGACATCAAGAGAGAGTTGACAAGACTGATGGAACAAGAGGCTGGCCGCTACGGAATGGATCGCCTTCCTCACAGCAGCTTATGACCGAGATCATCACATTCTCAATCGACGAAGTGGTACCCGAAAGGGATGCTGTCTTTGAGAATCAGGGCATTCCCGCGGGGACCATTGTGCAAGAAGATATTGAGACACTTTTCGGCGCTGCGCTTGCTCTTCTTTCGGAGCTGGGCGCACCGACTGGTGCCCTCTCAGAGATATCCATCTCCGATTTCGCGTATGTGTACGACGGCGAGGGATGGAACGAACCGAGCACGCCCGTTGCGGACATCTATCCCCGGGCGGACGACCTTGCACTTTTCGCTGTCACCCTCGGCCAGCGGATAGGTCAGGGCATTAAGGAACACTTCGCGTCAAACGACTATGCACTGGCCTGTATGCTGGATTCAGTCGCCTCGGCAGCAGCAGACAAAATGGCAAAGGTTACCGAGAACCGCTTCTTTCAGGCGCTCTCGATACGGGGACAGGTCACTCCCGCCACCGGGGTATTGGGGTACAGTCCCGGTTACTGTGGTTGGCACATGAGCGGCCAGAAAAAGCTCTTTGAATTCCTGCACCCCGAAGCCATTGACATTTCACTCAATGATAGTTACTTGATGCAACCATTGAAGTCCGTCTCAGGCGTCATAATTGCCGGGCCGAGGGAGATTCATGACTTTCAGAGTTCCTATCTCTTTTGTAGCCGGTGTGAAACGCGTGGCTGCCGTGAGAGAATACGCGCACTGCTTGCGGAATGAGACCTTGACAACATGCAAGGGGAGTTGACATGGATATACTGGCTCAGATTTCAGACAATCTGATCTGTGGTGATGATGAGAAGGTTGCAGAATTCACACGGAAGGCAATGGAAGAGGAAATCCCACCCAAGCAAATATTAGAGGCCGGACTCATCGCCGGTATGACTACGGTGGGTGAGAGGTTCAAGGCGCACGAAATCTTCCTTCCCGAAGTGCTGCTCGCGGCAAAGGCCATGCACGCCGGCATGGGTGAACTGAAACCGCTGCTGATCAAGGAAGGGATTCCGCCCATCGGCAAGGTGGTCCTCGGGTCGGTTCAAGGTGACTTGCATGACATCGGCAAAAACCTTGTCGGCATTCTGCTCAAGGGAGCGGGTTTCGAGGTCATCGATCTTGGGAATGACGTCGCGCCATCGAGATTCGTGGAAACGGCAAAGGGTCAAAACGCCTCCGTCATCGGCATGTCGGCGCTCCTCACGACGACAATGCCGGCGATGAGAAGCGTGGTGAACCTTGTCAAGGAGCAGGGCCTTGACGGCCGGATCAAGACCATTGTCGGCGGCGCTCCGGTCTCGGAGTCGTTCGCACACGAGATCGGTGCGGATTCGTACGGCTTTGACGCGGCCAATGCGGTCGAGCGTGTGAAGAGCCTCATAAGCGAGAACTAAGATGAAATCGCTATTGGAGCGGCTCAAAGCGGGTGAGATCTTAGTTGCTGACGGTGCGATGGGGACGCTGCTCTTCCAGAAAGGCCTGAAACCGGGTGACTGCCCGGAATCTGTTAACCTGGAACATCCGGAGGTTCTGGAAGAAATCGCCGGCCTGTACCTCAACGCCGGCGCGGACATCATCCAGACCAACACCTTTGGCGCATCCCCCCTTAAGCTTGCGATGTACAATCTTGATGATGAGGCCGCGACAATAAACCGAAACGCCGTCCTCGCGGTTCGCAAGGTGGTCGGTGATCGTGCCTATGTATCCGGATCCTGTGGCCCGAGCGGCAGGATATTGAAGCCCTATGGAGATGCCGATTCTGAGGATCTGTACCGCAGTTTTCGGGCGCAAATGGAATGCCTGATTGCCGCGGGTGTTGATGTCATATGCGTGGAAACGATTGTGGATCTGGCGGAAGCTGCGTTGGCCATCAAAGCGGCCAAGGAGGTCGCGCCGGAGATTCCGGTCATGGCTACGATGACGTTCGACGCGACGCCGAAGGGGTTTTTCACGATCATGGGTGTAAGCATCGAACAGGCGGCCTCAGGTCTTCAAGAGGCCGGGGCGGACGTTGTCGGCTCAAACTGCGGCAACGGCATTGAGAAGATGATCGACATTGCCTCAGAGTTCCGCAGATGCAGCGACCTTCCCCTCATCATTCAGTCGAATGCGGGGCTTCCGAAAACGGAAGGTGGGATGCCGGTATACGATGAGACGCCCGCCTTCATGGCCGACAAGACAAAGGAATTGGTAGTCGGTGGCGTATCCATCATCGGAGGCTGCTGCGGAACCACGCCGGAGCACACTCGCGCCATTCGGGACATGGTCGATTCGTTGGCGAATCATTAACCCAAAACACCAAGGGCTCGCCTGTCCGTGCACTGCCGGACAAGCCGCCAGTGCTCTGTCAGGGGTCTTTGGATGGGTGGGTTGCTGAGGTTGTCGG
>JBARRC010000202.1:0-5869 GCA_049644045.1 Phycisphaerae bacterium | reverse complement strand
GACGGAAGTTGCCAACGGCAGTGCCATTCGGGACACCATACCTATTTCCTGCTACTCCGTGTTCGGCGTGGTTCTTTCGGCTTTCGTCCTGGCTTGCACGGAAGTAGCATGCGATGCAGGTGTCTCTCGAGCTCTGCCACGAAACCGTCACTGCCCAGCGGGCGCCCGGTACGTTCGTGGGCTTGTAGCTTCCGGGCAATCTCTTGTTGAACCGGCTGCGAAAGGAACTTGCCCCAATCACCGGCCAGTTCCAGCAGCGGCTCGACTCGAACCAACGCGTTGTCGGTCTGAAAAGGTGTCAGGATAATTTCTTGACACTTATCTGCGGCTGGTCATCATCCTTCGCCCGTGCGGACGTCCTCGAAAGGACGTTCGCGGATCATCAAAAATCATCCTGACGCCTTTTCTCGATCCAATACGGTTCACCTGAGGATTATAACAATGTAAACTTGGGCAGCATCACCCATTGGGAGTGATGTGATTGGGCGTAGCGGCGTGAGGCGGCGGGGAGAGACCCTGGCGCTGCATCGGTTTACGGCGATCGGTGGACCGGGATGAATACTGTCATGGGGAGAACCGAGACTGACAAACTGAGCGTTGCACTGCTGAACGCCATAGACCAGGGCGGCGGAGCAGAGGCGGTTGCGCGCATGCTTCGCGACGGCTTGCGGCGTGGCGGCCATGAGGCTGAATTGTGGGTCGGTCGTCTGCGTGGAGAGGCCGGAGCCACACACACCCACGCCATTCCGTCCACGCTCGCCCAGCGTCGCACGGCGCAGCGCTACGCAAGGAAGGGTTTCTTTAACCTCGGACTTCCCTCCTCCTCGAGTTTCTGCACATCGTCGGCGTTGGCAAACGTCGACATCGTGCATCTGCACAACCTCCATGGCCACTACCTGTCCATAACCGCCCTCCCCCTTCTGGCGCGACGGGCTCCGCTGGTGTGGACCTTCCACGACTATTTCCCCATCACAGGCGGATGTGCTTTCCCATCCGATTGCCAGCGGTGGTTGACACGATGCGGTTCCTGTCCACAGCTCGGAGAATACCCGCTGGTCACGAAGTTTGATCGCACACGGCGAATGCAGTCCATAAAACGAAAGGTATTCCGTGACCTGCCCGTCACCATAATCACCCCGTCCGAGCATCTTGCCCGCGCCGTGCGGCGCAGCGGCGTCTTCACGGAAGCCGACGTCCGGACGATCCCTCCCGGCGTTGATACGAAACTGTTTCACCCCGAGCGTGCGCAGGCTCGCGAGCATTGGGGACTCTCGCCCGATCGTCCCGTGGTCCTGCTGGTGGCACAGGGGTTGAACGATCCGCGAAAAGGCATCGATCACGCTGTTACGGCGCTGCAGCGAGTGGACGTGCCGGGCCTCGTTGTTCTGCTCGTCGGGGCGGGCGATGCCGGTCCGATCGTCGGCGCCCTTGCCCGCCACGAGGTGCGCCCACTGGGATATATCGCCGACCGTCGTGAGCTGGCGCAATGTTATGCTGCCGCCGACTTGTTTTTGTTCACGTCGCTTGCGGAGACCTTCGGGTGCGTCGTGCAGGAGGCGATGGCCTGCGGCACAACAGTGCTGGCCTTCGATATCGACGGCGTCGCCAAGGAGATCGTATCCCAGCGGACAGGCTTCGTAGTGCCCACCGGTGACACGGATCGCCTTGCGCGGGCCGCCGATAAGCTCCTGCGGAACCGGCAGCATCTTACCAGCATTGGTGAAGCCGCCCGCAGGTATGCAGCGGCCGAGTGGGGCGTGGGCCAATTCATAGATCGGCACGAACGGCTATACATCGAGATACTCGCGCGTTCGGGAACCGCTGTTTCTTAGACCGGGCATCACGTGAAATTGCTCGCACGCCCTATAAGCTGCCGTTCCTGCCCGGCACCGGAACCTCTAATACCGATGCCCCTCCCTATCGCGTTGAGCTTCGCGCTGCGGTGACATGGTCCCGTAACCAGCCAGCCGCGTCCAACGGCCGCATCTCGCCAAGTTAAGGTCATACGCCTCGCACACGATAAGCATGACGTACACTCCCTGTGCGCCTTGTGAATAGGTGGTGGCTGCATGCGATCGAGATGGAAATGGTTCAGACGATTCTTGACCGCGGAAGAGGTGCCGCGCTGGTTCGGATTATCGCTCGTCCTGATCTACCTGGTCGGTCTCGGGTCGGTCGCTCACTATGGGATCGTCCAAGCCCGCCGGGAGGGTGCGGTGTATTTCCAGCGGAGTGGTTGCTACGCGGTTAGTCTTCTGGCGAAGCAGCTCTCCGCGCTTCCGGGCGGCGATGTGTCCGATCCAAAGCTGGTCGGAGCGTACCAACGGGCGCTGCGCGACTTCACCGCCAACGTACCCACCCGGTCGCTGCGTGTGGTGGATAGCGACGGGCGTATCATCGCGTCAACCAACATGACGGAGATCGGTACACCGGTTGAAAACCGGTGCCACACGCCCGGTGGGGAATTCGAAGGGGGGCTGATGCCGGGCGATTGGGAGGTCACGTCCGTGTCGGTTCCTCGCCAGAACGCCCCCGATACGCTGGTTCTCGCACGTTTGAGCGCTTCCGACGACAGCGGCACAGTCCTCTATCTGGAGGCGAGGCTTCCACCTGAGCCGCCCGGGGTCTCAAGCCTGGCCGATCAGGCCCGGACGCTCGCCATTGTCCTGGTGGTATTAGGGGCACTGTTCGTCGTCTACCGGTGTTTACGCGAACAGCTTCGCGGTATGTCGCGGATCGCGGATCGGCTGCAGTCTCACGGCGATCGACTTGAAGATGAGCTCAGCTCGCTACACATTGCGGACACAATCGACGGCGTAACCTCGGCCTGGAACGAACTGGTTGGTTTGACCCAGCGTCTGCGCGAGGCCGTTCAGCGGTCTGAGGCCGCTGAAGAACTGTCCCGTGCACTACAGGGCTCGAGCGACGGCGCGCTGGCGGAAGCGCTCAGCGCCGTCCCGGATGCCATCATCTACATTGCGGATGAGGGTCGCTTTGAATACGCAAACTCCGCAGCCTGTCGTCTCCTCGGTTGGGCTGACGGGGAGGCGAAGCAAACCACCCTTTCAGAGGCCCACGCGCAGGGGATCGGCGCACAAGTGCTTGATCTGCTGCGCGACGCCCTGCAACCCGACGGCTTTTTCGAGGCACGCAACAAGGTGCTGACCGCGGACAACGAGGATGGTCAGAACCTCAGCTCGTATCGGGTGCGCGTGATCCCGCTCCCGCAAGCCCGGCACCAGGGTGAGTGTGTGGTTCTGGTGAGGGACGTGAGCCAGCAGATTCGGGCCGAGAGCGCCCGCGAAGAGTTCATCACTCAGGTGACGCACGAGCTGCGCACACCGCTAACCAACATTCGCGCGTATGCGGAGACCCTGTCGAGCGGTATGTTCGACGACCCCAACCTGATCACCGAATGCTACAATGTCATCACCAAAGAGACACGTCGCCTTTCGCGTCTGATCGAGGATATTCTCAGCGTCTCGCAACTGGAAGTCGGCACGATCGAGCTGGCAATCGGGGATGTCGACCTGAAGACACTGCTAGGCGAAGGGGTGCGGGACGTACGTGGTGTGGCGGACGAAAAAAACATCGACCTCCAGTTGGTCTTGCCCGCCAAGCTGGAGCTGATCCGCGGCGACCGGGACAAGCTCGCGGTGGTGATCAACAACCTGCTCGGGAACGCGATCAAATACACGCCGGCGAACGGCAACATCCTGGTCGGCTGTCAGTTCACCGGCAATGGGGTGGTCATCACCGTCAAGGACAACGGCCTGGGAATCGATCCAGCCGATCACGGACGCATCTTTGAGAAGTTTCAGCGAGCCGGCGACCCGGAGGTGCAAAGCGAGCCCGGCACCGGCATCGGGTTGTACACGGCCCGGGAGATCGTACGCCGCCATGGCGGCGGGATCGAGTTGGTCAGTGAAAAAGGGAAAGGTTCGACGTTTCTGGTGCGGCTGCCCCATCAGGAATCTCGAGCCGCTGCGTTGACCACGGCGGAGGAGGTGTAACGCCATGCCCAAGATTCTCATCGCGGAAGATGAAGCTCACATTCTGCGGGTTATGTCCATGTGGTTAGGGCGTCACGGGTATGACGTTCTCGAGGCCGGTAACGGCGCAGCGGCGCTGGACGTGCTCGAGCGTGAAGACGTCGACATAATCATCTCCGATATGAACATGCCGGTCATGGACGGGCTCGAACTGGTCAAGGCGGTTCGTGATCAGCGCGGTATCGACGTCCCGTTCCTGCTGCTCACCGCACGGTGTGACCAGGACAAGCTTTCCAAGTGGTTGGAGCCGTACCATGTTCAACTGTACCCCAAGCCCTTCGTGCCGTCACGGCTGGTCGCGGACATTGGCCGTCTGTTGGGTGCCGCAACGCTGTAGGGATGAGTCGTTGTGAGTTCGCACGATTATTTGGAAAGTCCCTCGACCGGTCCCGGAGGTCGCGACGACTTGCGCGACGGACTTGAGGCACTGCGCGCTCGCCTGACTATGCTGACCGACCTGTCTGCGTGCAGCGCCCAGAAGAAATGGTGGGCGGTGCCCACCCTACGGATCTGGAAAGTCGGTCCCACATGCGAGCCGGATGGTCCCCCATCCGGACGGGACAGCACCATTGAACATCTACTATCGAGCGTGTCCAAGGCTGCGGAGCAGCTCACCGTCGAACACGCGGGGATGGCCGAGGAACTTTTGTGCGTCTACGAACAGTTGGGCATTGTCTTTGAGGTGACCGGTAAGCTTTCCACCGTTCACGACGAGTCGGACGTCGTGGACCTGTTCGTCGACAGTCTTCGTCGCAGCTTTCAAGAGCAAGAGGTCTTCGTCGCCGACCCGCGTTCGCCGGCGTGTCGGCCAACTGACGGAACGTCAGAATCCTCGAAGGATTGGCTCAGCAGTGTGATTCGTGGCGCGCGCGATCGAGCCGGCGTCGTTGTGGACAGCCCTCCTGAGGGAACACTGCCGGGACCGACTGGAAAGTCGGTCCCACAGGGTCTTGTGGCCGAGGTTCTTGTCGGGCCGGTCTTCGCGGGTGAGTCCTTCGTGTGCGCGATCGTTGTGACCCGCAGCGAGGACGTGGACCCCTTTCGCGCAAGTGACATGCTGCTGCTCGAGTCGCTTACGACGTTCTGCGGTGACCTGATCCGCAATCATCGACTTGTCTATGAACTGCAGGAAATGTCGATCGCCATGGTGCGGTCGCTGGTCAACGCGGTGGACCAGAAGGATCAGTACACGTCCGGTCATTCGCTTCGGGTGGGTTACTTCGCGACGCTGTTGGGTAAGGCGCTCGGACTTGATGATACCGATCTGCAGATGCTCCAGTGGAGTGCGCTGTTGCACGACATCGGCAAAATCGGCATTCGCGACGATGTGCTCAAGAAACCGGGCAAACTGACGGAGGAGGAGTTCAACCACATCAAGGAGCATCCCGTCCGCAGTCACAAGGTCGTTCGAGAGGTTCCGCAATTGGCCCGGGCACTCGACGGTGTGCTTCACCACCACGAGCGGTACGACGGGAGCGGCTACCCGTCCGGGCTTGCCGGGGAGGAAATCCCCTTGCAGGCTCGCATCATCCAGATTGCAGACGTGTTCGACGCGCTGACGTCGGACCGCGCCTACCGGCCGGCCTATGACTGGCGCAGGGCACTCGACATCTTGAAAGAGGAGGCCGGCAAGACGATCGATCCGGACCTGCGAAAGGTGTTCGACCAGGCCATACGCGAGGCACTCGATGACGACCCGGAGGGTTGGGAGAAGATGGTGCAACGCGCGGACCGGTTCACGCAGGCTGCCGGGGAGGACTCGAACGATGACCGACTGGAAAGTCGGTCCCACACAATGGAAAGTCGGTCCCACACAC
>JBARRC010000201.1:0-3554 GCA_049644045.1 Phycisphaerae bacterium | reverse complement strand
GACCTCAGGAGCTCTTCGAACTGACTTTTGGTAAGTTGCCTAGTCAGTAGGGCGGGTATCACCCGCCGTCGCCCGTAAATCGGGGACAAAATCGGGGGACACCGTACTTATTTCCCGCTACTCCGTGTTCGGGCGGCTGGGTGGGATGTCCGGGCGTAGCGCCTGGTGTCACTGGCAGCTCGCTGCCAGTGCTGCTTGAGGCGACTAACACACGGGTGGGCAAGCCGCCCGTGGCACCCACGCGATTAATACACGGGCGGGCAAGCCGCCCGTGGCACCCACGGATAAGGGTTGTGCCGGCTTTT
Source organism: Phycisphaerae bacterium (assembly GCA_049644045.1). GTDB lineage: Bacteria > Planctomycetota > Phycisphaerae > UBA1845 > UBA1845. The sequence goes on along the minus strand of JBARRC010000201.1, from coordinate 3,249 downwards.
CAAACACGCCCTTGGGCACCCCCGCGCGTTGCAGCCGCGGGGCCGCTTTCGTAAACTCGCGGGCATGGAAACGAAAGCAACGACCATCGACCGTCTGTGTGATCATGTGGGCCGGACCGTGACGCTGAGTGGGTGGGTCTACAACACCCGTGCGAGCGGGAAAATCGCGTTCATCATCATTCGCGACGGGACCGGCCTGTGCCAGTGCGTCCTGGAAAGAAACGAGCAGACGGCCGGCTTCTTCGACGAGGTGAAAAGGCTGCCGCAGGAATCGTCGCTCGAGGTTACGGGCGCAGTATCCATTGAGGAGCGGGCCGTTGGCGGCTTTGAGCTGAAGATCACGAATGTCCGCGTCGTGCACCTTGCGAGGGATTACCCGATCACGCCCAAGCCGCACGGCATCGACTTCCTGATGAAACACCGCCACCTGTGGTTCCGCTCGCAGCGGCAGTGGCACATCCTCCGCATCCGGGCGACCATCGTCGATCAGATCCGCCGCTTCTTCAACGACAACGGGTACATCCTCGTCGACACGCCGATCTTCGCACCGGCCGCCGGGGAAGGCGCGCAGACGCTCTTTCAAGTCGACTACTTCGGCGAACCGGTCTTCCTCGCGCAGACGGGCCAGCTATACGTCGAGGCCGCGTGCATGTCCCACCGGAAGGTCTACTGCTTCGGGCCGACGTTCCGCGCCGAGAAGAGCAAGACGCGGCGGCACCTGACCGAGTTCTGGATGGTCGAGCCGGAGATCGCCTTTGCCAGCCTCGATGATGTAATGGACATCGCGGAGGATTTCATCTGCTCGATCGTCCAGCGCGTGCTGCGCGATCACCGCGATGAGCTGCGGGAGCTGGGTCGTGGTCTCGAAGAGCTTGAAGCCGTCAACAAGCCGTTCTACCGGATGACGTACACTGAAGCGGCTGAGCTGCTGCGCGGGCCAAAGGCCAGGGAGCTTCTCGATAACGACCTAGAGGAGAGCCAGGCCCGGGTCGCCGAGTTGACCGAGAAGATCGAGGAGCTTGAGGCTGTCGCCAAGGGCAGCGGCAAGCAGTGGCAAAAGGACAAGGCCGCGGCCGAGACGATCGAAGCTCGGGAGGAGCGTAGCGAGCTGGAAGAACAAACCCGTAACACCCCGCATCACATGGAGTTGGCTGCCAACTTCGAGTGGGGTAGCGATCTGGGCGGTTCGGACGAGACGATCATCTCGCGCTTGCACGATCGGCCGGTATTCGTAACGCACTACCCGAAATACATCAAGGCTTTCTACATGCGCGAGGATCGCAATGACGACCGCGTGGTGGAGAACTTCGACTTGCTTGCGCCGGAGGGTGTTGGCGAAATCATCGGCGGATCGGCTCGCGAGGAAGACTACGATCGCCTGCTGGCCCGGATAAAGCACGACGGCCTACCGCAGGAAGACTACGAGTGGTACCTGGACCTGCGCCGCTACGGCAGCGTTCCGCACGGCGGCTTTGGCCTGGGCTTTGAACGCACCGTTGCCTGGCTCTGCGGCCTGAAACACCTCCGCGAAGCGATCGCGTATCCCCGGATGATTGGGAAGTTTTATCCGTAAGGTGTCTACGAACGGTGACAACACGGTCGGGTGGCATGGGCAAACTTGTTTGCCCGTGCACAACAACCAGAAGACACGGGTAAGCTGCGCTTACCCATGCCACCCAACCCGCTGTGCTTTACACCACCCTACGACTTTCGCCGCTTTCGAGGTGCGGAACGTTTGGAGGCGTTCATTGGCTCGACACGCGTGATGTGCACCGGATCACAATAGACGGACCGCTCGGGAACGCCGTCTGCCAGTGGTGGCAGAGCGATGAAGACGCAGGTGCGTGTGACAGCCATCATCTCGGGGTGCAAGACCTCGTAGGCCTCGCCGTCCGAAACGTGGATGCGCAAACCGCTGAACGGTTGCCGGCGCTGCAACGCGAGAATCTCTTTGGCCGTCATAGACGGTAATTATACCTCAGCCCGTGCCCATGTCCAATAGCGGTACGATAGACACCCTCTTCCCCTTTTCCCTCACGTGCGGCTATTGTTCCGTATCGTCAGCAGTCTGTTCGAGATCTTCGGGTGCGGCGGGTTCGCTGATCCTGTAAGTGCCGTCGAGCCAGCGGCCCAGGTCGACCATCTTGCAGCGCTTGCTGCAAAACGGGCGATAGGGTGCATCTTTCTTATGACGGACCGTAAACGTTTTCTTGCAGGTTGGACATTCGAACGTGGGCACGGTTCACCCCGGCGGGAGCATGCTCTCCGTCTTGCAGGCGTCGACCTGTGATTGTGTTCCGGCCTTGGTTTCCTGCTTGGCGGGCGTCGTCTCCTTCTTGGCGGTCCCGTCCTTTTTGGCCTTGCCGTTGCTGCCGGCTTCTTTCTCGGCCTTGGCGGCCTTCTTATAGCTCTCGGAGCGGTAGTCGGTCTGATAGAAACCCGAACCTTTGAAGATGATTCCGCCGCCGGTACCGATGAGGCGTATGACCGGTGCATTGCAGTCGCACGGGTGGGGGTCCGTGCTCTTCAGCCGGCGCCGCGGCGGCTCAGTGATCGGCTGAAACAGCTCGAAGACTTTGCCGCACTTTGTACACTCATATTCGTAGGTCGGCATCTAGATCGCTCCCTGGCTGTTTCCTTCTGATTCCCCTTCCGACTGACCCGACGCACGTCCCTGTTCATCGTCTGTCTCTTGACCGACTGGAAAGTCGGTCCCACAGACAGGATTGGTCCCACAGACAGGGTCTGGTGCCTTTGACACGATCACCTTGGTGGGGCGTATGACCCGATCGCCCAGCCGATAGCCCTTGGCGATCTGTTCGACGACCGTGCCGGGCTCGTAATCCGCGGCCGACTGCTGCATCAATGCCTCATGCACGTTGGGGTCGAACGGCCGATGCAGCGCCTCGATCATCTCCAACCCGTGATCGCGCAGGGCTTTTATGAAATTATCATAGACCAAACGAACGCCGTCGACCACGGCTGTGAGATTATCCGACGTTTCCGCGGCGGCCAGTGACCGCTCGAAGTCATCAATGACATTCAGCAAGGACCTCATCAACTCCGCGTTGGCATAGCGGATGGCGTTTGCACGTTCGACGTCTGAGCGACGCTGCATGTTCTGGTAGTCCGCTTTGGCGCGAAGCAAGCTGGCGGCGAGTTTGTCGACCTTGGCCTGTAGCACCGCGACCTCTGCGTCCTCCTCTCCCTTAACATCGGCCGGGTCGGAGACTTCGACGGGAGCCGCGC
>JBARRC010000200.1:0-3605 GCA_049644045.1 Phycisphaerae bacterium | reverse complement strand
GTTATAGCCCGTTCGTGTGCATACCACGACCATACATCCGGGGTTGAGCGCCGACCCAGCGTTGGTGCGGCAGATCACGCACCATCCGAGCGATCGCCCGCAACGCTTGCGAAATGCAGGCCAACCGATGTCGACGACGCATGGGAAATCACCTTTTCGGACCACCATCTCCCAGTATACCCATGGCCCGTGGAATACCTTTTGCTATACGCACTTGCGGTTCAGGACGATGAATGCGATATCTGGCAAACGAACTGGCTGTTGCGAAACTCAACCGAGGATGACAAACCATGGAAAGGCCGAGAGTTACGATCGACGGCAATGAAGCCGCCGCTTCTATCGCCCATCGAGTGAGCGAGGTTCTTGCGATCTACCCGATCACTCCCAGTTCAGGGATGGGTGAATGGGCGGACGAATGGAGCGCCGAAAACAGACCCAATATTTGGGGCACGGTGCCGGACGTCATCGAGATGCAAAGCGAAGGCGGCGCCTCCGCCTCCGTGCATGGTGCGCTCCAATCCGGCGCCCTCTCGTCGACGTTCACAGCGTCGCAGGGCCTGCTGCTGATGGTCCCCAACATGTTCAAGATTGCCGGTGAGTTGACGCCAACAGTCTTTCATGTGACCGCGCGCACGGTAGCCACCCATGCCCTGTCGATCTTCGGCGATCACAGTGACATCGCGGCGATACGGTCTACCGGGTTCGGGCTTATGGCATCGGGCAGCGCCCAGGAGATAGTGGACCTCGGCACCATCGCGCACGCGGCCACGCTGGAGGCACGCGTGCCTTTTGTCCATTTCTTCGACGGGTTCCGCACGTCCCACGAAGTGACAAAGATCGAGCAGCTCACCGACGACGATCTGCGGGCGATGATCGACGACAAGCTCGTCTACGAACATCGCGCCCGTGCGATGAACCCGGAAAAACCCGTGCTTCGTGGAACGGCGCAGAACCCGGACGTGTTCTTCCAGGCGCGCGAGGCCATCAACCCCTACTACCTGGCCTGCCCGGACATCGTCCAGAAAACCATGGACCGGTTTGCGAAGATGGTCGGGCGCTCATATCATCTGTTCGACTACGTCGGCGACCCGAATGCTCAGCGCGTGGTGGTTCTGATGGCCTCCGGGGCTGAGACCGCTCATGAAACCGTGGAGTACTTGAACACAGCAGGTGAGAAGGTCGGCCTCATCAAGGTCCGCCTGTTCCGCCCCTTCGACGGCAAGCGATTCATCGAGGCGCTGCCGCCAACCACGGAATCCATCGCCGTGCTTGACCGTACCAAGGAACCCGGCGCCGTCGGTGAACCCCTCTATCAAGACGTCGTAACGGTGCTCGCGGAGCACGCGGCGGACTCGGGCAACCGCTTCAAAAAACCACCGCGCGTGATCGGCGGACGCTACGGCCTGTCGTCGAAGGAGTTCACCCCGGCCATGGTCAAAGGCGTCTTTGGTGAAATGCTCAAGAACAAACCTAAGAACCATTTCGCGGTCGGAATTCTCGATGACGTGACGGGCAACTCGATTGATTACGACCCGACCTTCACGACGGAAGATCAGGAGGCCGTCCGGGCCATGTTCTACGGCCTCGGTGCGGACGGGACGGTGGGCGCGAACAAGAACACGATCAAGATCATCGGTGAGGAGACGGACTTGTATGCACAGGGCTACTTCGTGTACGACTCCCGAAAGGCCGGGTCGATCACGGTGTCCCACCTTCGTTTCGGCAAGCGCCCGATCCGGTCGACCTATCTTGTCCAGGAAGCCAACTTCATCGCCTGTCATCAGCAGATGTTCATCGACAGGTATGAGATGCTTGCCCAGGCCGCCCCCGGCGCGATCTTCCTGCTGAACACGCAGGCGCCGCCTGAGAAGGTCTGGGACACGCTACCCCAGGAGGTACAGCGCCAGCTCATCGACAAGAACATGAAGCTCCACGTAATCGACGCGTACAAGGTGGCGGCCGAAACGGGCATGGGCACGCGAATCAACACGATCATGCAGACCTGTTTCTTCGCCATCTCCGGCGTCCTGCCCCGCGACCAAGCGATCGAAAAGATCAAAGGCACCATCCGCAAGACGTATGGCCTCAAGGGCGATGCCGTGGTCGAGCAGAACTACGCGGCCGTCGACCGGACGCTCGAGAACCTGGTGGAGGTTCAGGTCCCGGCCAAAGTGACAAGTAAACGTCAGCGTCCACCAGTGGTGCCCGACGAAGCGCCGGAGTTCGTTCACAAGGTCACGGCTAGGATCATTGCCGGCGAGGGGGATCAGCTTCCGGTCAGCGCCATGCCCGTGGACGGCACCTTCCCCACAGATACTACACGATGGGAGAAGCGCAACATCGCCTTGGAGATTCCGGTGTGGGACCCCGAAACCTGCATCCAGTGCTGCAAGTGCTCCTTGGTCTGCCCCCACGCCGCCATTCGTCCCAACGTCTACGAGGCCTCGTGTTTGGAGGGCGCGCCTCCAACGTTCAAATCCACGGATGCGAAAGGGCCCGAGTTCAAAGGCTTGCGTTTCACGATCCAGATTGCACCGGAGGACTGCACCGGGTGCGGCATGTGCACGGAGGCGTGTCCCGCGAAGAACAAGCGCGAGAAATCTCTCAAGGCGATCAATATGGCCCCACAGCCGCCGCTTCGCGAGGCGGAACGCGAGAACTACCGCTTCTTCCTCGATCTTCCCGAATTCGACCGGACGAAGCTCAAAACCACGACGGTCAAGGGATCGCAGCTTCTGCGGCCTCTGTTCGAGTACTCGGGCGCCTGTGCCGCGTGCGGCGAAACACCCTACGTCAAGCTGGTCAGCCAGTTGTTCGGCGACCGGGCGATCATCGCCAACGCGACCGGGTGTTCTTCAATCTACGGAGGCAACCTCCCAACAACACCATGGGCGAAGAACAAAGACGGCCGTGGCCCCACTTGGTCCAATTCGCTATTTGAAGACTCCGCGGAGTTCGGTCTGGGCTTCCGCCTGGCCATCGACAAGCAACATGCTTTCGCACGCGAGCTTCTCGCCAGGATGCGCGACCAGATCGGCCGCGATCTGGCCGAAGCCCTCATCAATGCCGACCAGTCGGACGAGGCCGGAATCATCGCCCAACGAAAGCGCGTGGCCGAGCTAAAGAGGAAGCTCGAGGCGGTCAAGACGCCAGAGAGTCTCAACCTGCTAAGCGTGGCCGACAGCCTCATTAAAAGAAGCGTATGGAGCTTCGGCGGTGACGGCTGGGCGTACGATATCGGTTACGGCGGGCTCGACCACGTTCTTGCGTCCGGACGCAATGTCAACGTCCTCGTGCTCGATACCGAAGTCTACTCGAACACCGGTGGGCAGATGTCCAAGGCCACGCCGCGGGGTGCGGTGGCCAAGTTCGCCTTCGGCGGCAAGCCGCAGGCCAAGAAGGACCTGGCGCTGATGGCGATGGCGTACGGCGACGTGTACGTCGCGCACGTGGCAATGGGGGCCAACGACGCCCAGACGGTCCGGGCGTTCATCGAGGCCGAGGGCTACGACGGGCCGTCGCTGATCATCGCCTACAGCCACTGCATCGCGCACGGGATCAACATGACCAAGGGCATGGAGGACCAGAAGCGGGCGGTGCAGAGT
>JBARRC010000199.1:0-7498 GCA_049644045.1 Phycisphaerae bacterium | reverse complement strand
AATCACCCGCCGCCCAGGCAAGCCGCTCGACCAGGGCGTGCGTGGCGAATACGAATGTCTGCTCGAGGAGGTAGCCGTGCTCGGCGCACATTGCCGTGTTCTTCTCACCGGCCGTCCGGGCGCGTTTGAAATCGCCGCTGCGGGCCAGCCAGGTGCAGTGCCACGCACCGGGGAGAGACAGAAGCCAATCCTCTCTGTGGAGATCGATCGCCTTCTCGAAGTGCTCAGCGGCGGCGGCCTCACCGCGTTGAGCCGCCGCCCCGGCGGCCCACCCGTGGCTGAAGATGGTGTAGAGGGTCTTCACCCGGTGCGATGCGGGGACCTTCTCCAGGTTGGTGAGGCCGTTTTTCGCGGCCTCGAATGCGTCGCGGAGGCGACCAAGACGCTCGAATAAGCCAGACAGGTTCTGGAAGGCCATGGATCGGTTCACCCAGTCCGATTGACGGTGGCGCATCTCCGCACCTCGTTCGAAAAGCGGGATGGCGTCGCTCGGTCGCCCCGTGTTCATGAGCGCCAGCCCAGCAGCGCTGACGAGGTAAGCCTTGTGCTGCTCGACAGAGACTCTCGGCTCGGCGTTGAAGTCACCGTCGGGGAAAAAGGCGCGGAGGAGCTGCAGCTCGGTCTCGGATGCTCCGAGGGCGGCGAAAAGGTAGAAGGTGATCTCGCCGATGTCCTTACGACCGATACGGGTGCAGTACACCTCGAAGAAGGCTCGGTCGGCGAGGTCCGCGCGGCAGCCGTGGAGAACGGCGTCGATCAACGGCTCCATCTCGGTCATCGTGTCCGGATAGTTCTTCTCCGGTCGTTTCGCGAGCACCGTAAAGAACCTGGCGTGGACGGCCTTACGCTGCGCGCGGGTGAGCTTCCCCTCGCCCGTCTCTTCCTCGTAGAAGTGCCTGCGAATCAGGGGGTGCATGTCGTAGCCGGCATCCTCGTCGCCTTCGATCAGGCGCAGCTCGCACAGGTGGCGGATCGGACCGTTACGCAACTGCGTGTACTTGCGACCCAGGAGCTTGTCGTTGACGCTCTTTTCCTCGTCGGTGTCGCCGATGGCGTGCAGGAAGACTTCCTCGATGTCGCGTTTGGTGGCCGGGCGTACGCAGCAGCTCAGCAGGCGCATGATCTGGCGATGATCATCGTCCAGTGCACCAGCGCAATGGCGAAGGACATAACCCGGCAGGCGATGGGCTCGCGTTGTGACATCCCGATCGGTAACCTGGGCCTCCTCGCTTGCGATAAACTCGCGCAGCTCCTGCAGCGTAGCGCTCGTCGCGCCTGATTCTCTCAGTAATGTTCCGGTGAGCGTCAGGGTCAGGGCATGGCCGGCGACCTCTTTGACGAACGCCTCAGCCTCGTCGTGGTCGATGTTCAACCCGTAGCGATTAATCAACAACTCCGCCCCGTCGGTGATTGAAAGCTGATCGAGGTTAACGCTGGTAAACGGCCGATGCTCGTCCGGCGTAAGGTCGGTAAGCGGCTCGCGCGTGGTGATCAGGACCATGCCGGACGCGGGCATGTCGGGCTGGTTGTCGTCGAGGATGCCTTTGAGCAGGCCGTACAGAGCCACGTTCTTAATCCGCCCCTCCTGGCCCAAGGTGGTTTCCTGCAAGACCTCGAGCCCGTCGAGGACGAGCAGGACGCGCCGGCCGTTGACCCCGGTGCGCATCCGCTCGATGATGTCGCCTGCAATCTGTTCGCTGTTTCGTCGCGTGTCCGATTCTTCATCGTGCAGAGGGATGTTCAAGGGCTTGGCGGCCTGGTCGAAGAACTCGTCGGCTGAGCGGTTCAGGTAGAAGCTCCACCAGACAACGAGCGGGCGATCGTCGGGGTTTTCGAGTCGGCGAAGCGTTTCGGTGAATCGCCGAGCCAGGGCGCTCTTCCCCTGTCCACCGAACCCCACAATTGCGTAGATCCTCTTCCTAACGGGCAGCCAGGCAGCGCTAAGCTGTCCCCGCTCGACAACTCGCCCGACCCAGTTCGGCTGTGCTTCTGGATAGCCTTTGAGCAGATCGAACTTGGCATCGCTCGCCGGGCCGGGAAATGCCAAATCCCCGCTCGGCGAGCTTTCTAAGGGTTTGCGGGTGGTGTCCTTCTGAAAAGCGACCTGATCTTACGCAAAATCTGCACGAGCGTAGATTCCGTATCGAGCTCCAGATTGTAGGCAACGATTGGCCCAAGTGGGGAAATAGAGACCTGGAGTTTAGCCGCAGCCGCTTTCCCCGGTTCGTTAAGCTTCTCCTGGATTTCCGCGAGCTTCTGAAGGATCTCGTCCGGCCAAGCCTCTTTCTTTGCCGCTTGCAGTAATGCCACCTGACCAACGAGCTCGGCGCAGAGGGTCTCCGCCTCGTCCTGCGGAACGTCCTTCGGATCGGGAACCTCCGCGTGAAGCTCGTCCAATTCACTTTCCAGCTCGTGGATTCGTGGCCAGATCTTCTGTTTCAAGGTGAGTTCCAACGAGACCCTTGACTCTCCGGGTGGTGCAAGGGCATGATCCGTTTCCAACTTGTGGAGCTTTTCATACTCAGTATCGAGGAGTCCTTGCAGGTGATCGATCCGCTGTCGGGTTCTTCCGTTGTCTGGCACTGTGTGTCTCCTCTGTCCTACTTACCGTCGCCCCGCTCCGGCTGCGGTTTCCAGCATTAGAGCACCCTATGGCTGATCTTTGTCGTGTGCAGGGTATACGATGCACAGTGGTTAGTCCAACGGTCGAGACGTGGTGATCGTGCAGTCAAGTCCGTGATAGTGGCACGAAAGCAGTGTGGGCCTTGCGCAGCGATGCTTGCGGAACACCGGGGCTGGAATTACGATCCACTTTCAACCGGAAGGACCATGTACCCACACGTAAGGGTCCATCGGTCGTGAGGCGGGCGGTTAACGTTATGTCTATGCAGGCGGGGGCGCATCTGGGCCCGTATAAGATTCTCTCACCGCTCGGCGCCGGCGGCATGGGCGAGGTCTATCGCGCGCGGGATACGCGGATGCTGGCATGTACGCTGAGGCCATCGCCGAGCTCGAGACCGCCGTTGACCTCACTGGACACGTGACTCATGGCGGTATGTTGGGTCATGCATACGCGAGGGCTGGCCGGAGAGACGACGCGATGCGAGAGCTGGAAACGCTAACCGAGTTCTCGAAGCAGCATGATGTACCGGCCCACAAGTTCGCGTTGATCCACGCGGGGCTTGGCGACAAAGAGCAGGCGTTCGAGTGGCTGGAGGAGGCGTACGAGAATAGGGAATTCGCGATGGCCATTCTCAGTGTCGGCCAGGGTTTTGGCAGCTTGCGCGACGACCCGCGCTTCGACGACCTGCTGCGGCGCGTCGGATTCGAACCTGAATCGAAGTCGCGATCGGCCGTCGAACCACCACCAGCCAAGACGACTGACGCCAAGATCATGCTGGCCGTTCTGCCATTTACGAACCTGGGGCCGGCAGATGAGGAGTATTTCGCGGACGGGATTAGCGATGAAATCAGAAGCCGATTGGCCCCTTGGAGCGGGCAAATAGGCGCGATTCACGGCAGGGCAATTCCGGGTGGCCCTGCACCCGCGCCCGTGGGTGACTCAGCCTGGTTGCCCCGATCGTCTCTTTTCGGTATCCTCCGGGGCTTCGTCGCCGCCCCGCCGGCGCAGTCGGCTGAGGATAGGTGGAGTAATCGGCGGTGGAGAAGCTCTAACATTGGAAAGGATACAGAATGGTTCGCTTGATCACAGCGCTGACGGTAGTACTTGCCGGTGTAAACGTCCTCGCCGGTGATGTGCAAGGAGACAAGGAGGCGAAGGGGGGCGATCCGATTCATCCACGCGTAAAAATGGAGACAACGCTTGGAGACATTATTCTCGAACTCGATGCCGAGAAGGCCCCGGTCACCGTGCTCAATTTCATTCAATACGCCGAGGATAAGTTCTACGATGGGACCATTTTCCATCGTGTCATAAAAGAGTTCATGATCCAAGGCGGCGGATTCACGGTTGATATGGAGAAAAAGACAGGCCTGCGGCCGGGTATCAAGAACGAGTGGCAAAACGGGCTCAAGAACGCGCCCGGCACGATCGCGATGGCCCGCCTCGGTGGCCAACCCGACTCCGCGACCTCGCAGTTTTTCATCAACGTCGTCAATAACGCCCGGCTTGATCAGCCTCAGCGGGACGGCGCCGCCTACTGCGTGTTCGGCAAGGTTGTGGAGGGGATGGATACCGTTGAGAAGATTCGTAATACTTCTGTGAGCACCCATCCCAAATATGGTGGGGGGCGCAACGCCGAGGTGCCGACGGAACCGGTCATCGTCAAATCGGTGCGGCCCGTAGGCGCATTCGATCGGGCGAAAGTCGAGGCAAAGGTAAAGGCTGCCGAGGAGGCTGCGAAGGCCGCCGAAGAGCAGGCGAAAGCCGAACGGGAGAAGGCCGTGCAAGAGATTATCAAGAAGACGGAGAAGGAAACCGGCAAGAAGTTCGTTACCACCGACAGCGGCCTGATGTACCTCGTGCTTACGGAGGGCGAGGGTGAGTCGCCCAAACCGACCGACCAGGTCGAAGTCCACTATACCGGCTGGTTGCTGGACGGTACCCAGTTCGACAGCTCGTACGATAGGGGTGAGCCCGCCACGTTTCCACTTGGAGGGGTTATCAAGGGTTGGACCGAGGGCGTGGGTATGATGAAGGTCGGCGGCAAGCGGAAGCTGCTCATTCCACCGGAACTGGCGTACGGCGAGCGCGGGCGTCCGAGCATCCCGCCAAACTCGCCGCTACTCTTCGATGTCGAGTTGCTGAGCATCAATCCGTAGCAGATGGGTGGCCCCTTGCTTCAGCGGTGGGGGACTCGAATGGGGTGCCGAGTTCAGGTGAGAGCATCATGAACAAACAATATTGGCTGCCATGGTGCCTGGCTGGAGCGGTTGCTGCAACCGCGGGATGTCAGGCCCCGCAGATGCAAGATCAGGTCGCAACGAGTTCAGAGGCACAGCCCAGCCCGGAAGCCGAGCCGGATCCGTGGCATCCGCGCGTGAGGATGGAAACCTCGCTCGGTGACATCGCCTTTGAGCTTGACGCCGAAGCGGCCGCCGCGACGGTCCTGAACTTCGTGCAATACGTTCAAGCCGGGCATTACGACGGGATGATCTTTCATCGCGTCGTGAAAGACTCCATGATCCAGGGCGGCGGATATACCCCCGATATGGAGGAGAAACTTGTCACCGATCCTCCCGCCGTTCCCGACCCTTGGATGAGCGAGCTTACCAACAAACGCGGTACGATCGCGATGATCCACGGGCGTGGCGGCGTATATGCGAACATGGCGCAGTTCTTCATCAACGTCATCGACAATCTCGAACTCGACAGCGCAGAGTATCGCGGAACTTACGCCGTTTTCGGCAAGGTTGTCGAAGGCATGGACACGGTCGAGAAGATCCGTAACACGCCAGTCGGTCCCCATCCCAAGTACGCGGCCGGTCGCAGTGCCGTCGTCCCCGTTGAGTCGGTCGTCATCAAGTCGGTTCGGCTCCTGACCCCGTTTGATCCGACACCGCTGAAGTCCGCGATGACCACAGACAAAGCAGGTCAAGAGGATCAAATTGGGGCGCTGATCAAACAACTTGAAGGGGAGACCGGCCGGAAGGTGGTTACCACCGAGTCCGGCCTGCGGTATGTGGACCTTGTCGTTGGGACCGGACCTTCGCCGCTCCTGACCGACACTGTCGAGTTCCAATATCGTGGCACGCTCGCCGACGGTACCGAGTTTGAAAGCACCTATCTTACGGGACCGGCGGTGCGTGAAGTCGGGCGGCTGATTGCCGGCCTGCAAGAAGGCTTGACCACGATGAACGAAGGCGGCCGGCGCACCCTGATCATTCCCGCTGAACTCGGGTTTGGAACGGGCGGCATACCAGGCAGGATCCCCTCCGACGCGACGCTGATCTTCGAGATCGAGCTGCTGGAGATCAAGTAGCTCGATTGTGACAGAAACTTTACACATGGTTTAGAACCCTCGCGAGGTTTCCGTGGTAGAATCCGAGGATTCGATGGGCTTTGCTGCTGCCGGGCAGTGTGTCCGTCTGACCCGTGAGTTTACATTCGAGGCGGCGCACCGGTTGCCCAACGTGCCGCCCGGCCATAAGTGTGGTCGGCTCCATGGCCATAGCTTTCGTGTCGAGCTGGTGTGCGAAGGTGAAATCGATCAGGATGCCGGCTGGTTGTCGGACTTTGCGGACATAAAGCAAGCGTTTGCTCCGTGTTTGGAGCAGCTCGATCATCGGTATCTCAACGAGGTTGAAGGGCTGGAGAACCCCACGGTTGAGAACATCGCGCGGTGGATTTGGATGCGCGTAAAGCCGACGCTGCCACTGCTGTCGAAGGTGAACGTGGCCGAGACCGGCACCTCGCGGTGCGAATATTGCGGATAGGTGACACAGCGAAGTCATACGGCGGGGGAGAGGGATTCCACGCCCTTAGTCAATCGAACCTGATTCAAGGAGTTTCAGTATGAAAGTCAAGATCGTCGGCAGTATTGTGGTGATGGCGCTGGGCCTGGTTGTATCGACAGCAGCCGCGTACCCGCAGGAAGCCAAGGGCAAGAAGTCATGCTGTGCTAAAGAAGCGAAGACGGCGGCATGCGAGTGCATGCACGACGGCCGGTCGGAGCCTTGCGCAGAAGCGAAGAAGAGCGGATGCAGCAAGCCCTGCGACAAGCCGTGCGACAAATCCTGCGATAACCCGTGCGACAAGCCGTGCGACAAGCCTTGTGACAAGGCGTGCGACAAGCCGTGCGACAAACCGTGCGCCTGCACGAGCACGGCGACCGCCGCTGACAAGGCTGACGCCGGCGGCAAGTGCTGCGATAAGCCGCGCTGCGGCGGGTGCGCGAAGACAGCCGGCAAGGAGAGCGGTTGCCCCATTGCGAAGAAAGTCGGGGCCGTGCTCGCTTCCATGCCGACCATGAAGTACCGCATCGGTGACGAAGTGACCGGCTGCGCCGAGAGCGCCGCGGCCATGGCCAAGAAGGCGAACAAGCCGGTCGAGCTCCTCGTCGGCGAGGAGGTCTTCACCAGTAGAATGGAGGCAACAGCGAAGCTGACAGCCCTCCTGGAAGAGGAGGCGAAGTCGCTCCAGTCCATGAAATTCGTCGTCGACGGTAAGACCCACTGTTGTGCCAACATGGCCAAGAACGCCGCGAAGAACTCGAATGCCAGTACCGTCTACCGTGTCGGCGGTTTCGACTTCGCGACGAAGGAAGAGGCCGAGAAGGCCCTTGAAGCCATCCACGATGCGGTGGGTGAAATGAAGATGAGCGAAGTCGTCGGCCAAAAGAAGAGCGGCTACAAGAAGAGCGCCAAGCTGATGCTCTGCGAGGCCAAGATTCGCACGATCGTCGAGACGGCAGCCGCGGCTTTCGCCTCCTCGCCGTAGCGATTCTGAAAGACCACGACCAGAACCCGCCTCCTGCCTCCCAGGGCCCGGCGCACGCATGCGCCGGGCCCTCGCTGTAGATGTTGACCCTCATTGACC
>JBARRC010000198.1:0-1747 GCA_049644045.1 Phycisphaerae bacterium | reverse complement strand
CGGATGCGATATCGGCGATCGCTTGTAAGGTCGGCCAAACCGTCGCGGCGATGCATTGAATGCGACAAGGTTTTCGTAGTCACCCGAAAAAACCGGCGGTTCTGTTGCGTGATCTGTAGTGCCCGATGGTGGCAACGGGTTCGCACAGCACGAAACCAGCTCACGGAGGGGGTGCGTCTCGGACAAACCGCTCTGGCGATGGTTCGCCGGCGATGGCCGGAGTATCTGTCGTCTCCCGGGCGCAAGCGTTTGGAAGCTGCGGCAGCCGAAGCCTTGACGAGCTTCTCGGGCAGCCCCTCCGATTCGGCAATTTCGACTACCGTGCGACCACGGGAGGATTGGTCGAATGTCAGTTTTATCAGTTCTGATATTTCTGACATTTTCTCAGTCACTAACGGTCTTGATATCCCAAGCTGATCGGCTATCGCTTTTTGTGTCCACCCAAGGCGATTCAGCCACCAGATCACGGCGTCGCGCGAGCGTTGCTGCTGCTGAGCGAATTTCTCCGGCTCAGCCCGTGCTGCCTCGACAATTTCTTCGGCCTTCTCGAACGTCTTATACGACAGGCCCGCGTATCCCGCCGTGCGATCGCGGGCCTTTTCCTTCACTTGTGGTAACTTACCACCAGTGTTTGCCTTTTTACCTGGAGCCGTCTTCTCGTGTTCCTGCTGTCGCTTTTTCGCCTCGGCCTGGAATCGACGCTTGACCGCCTTGCCGATCGCCACACGTTCGGGCATTCTGTCACTTGACAAAGCCGGTCGAATGACGTAAGCTTCAATGTCCTCACACCCCATGTGTGCCGATCCTACCGGATCAAATCGGCACCCGCCGGGGGGCACGTAGTCAGCACGGCTCTGGGTACGTTGCCTCTAGCCAAACGGCGAGTTTTTTTAGAAAGTGACATCATCATGGCAGACTTGACGAAACAGGACTCGTCGGCGTTGCGCGAGTCATTGATTGAAGCTGTAAGCCGCGCGCGAGCGATTGCGGACGGCGTTCGAGGTTCAGCAGGAAACCGGAATTTTGACGCGGTCGAGAAAACCGAGATTGATGCGCTGAAGGTCAAAATCGACGCGATCGAAGGCGAGCTTGCGGCACGCGAGCACACGACCACAACTCTTGCCGAAGTTGACGAACTGAACGCCCGGTTGTCGGCTAGTCGCGGTCGTGTTAGCGACTCGGCACCTGTCGACGGGCCAGTCGAATTCCGTACTACCAATGGGCAAACCGTCTATGCTCTTGAGTCACGGCACTCACTGCAGGCTCACATCGAACGACAGAGTGGTATTTCTGCGCCACCGATCAAACATGCTGCGGGCGAGTTTATCAAATCCGCGATAACTGGACAATGGCAACAGGCCGAACTGCGGCAGATGTCCGAAGGCATTAACGTCGACGGCGGTTTTTTGGTGCCTGATGCTCTCTCAAGTTCCATCATCGATTTGGCCCGCAGTCGCGCATGCTGCCTTCTGGCCGGCACAGCTGTCATCCAGGGCCAGCGCGCATAGATAGGCGGTCTAGGCAAACGGGGTAGTTTGCGCGAGGCGCGGCTTTCGGCTATATCCTGCTCAGCCTTGTCGGATGGAACCGCAAGGAGTCACAGCAGGAGGATATGACCGATGGGTGGCCACGGCCCTGATCGAGACGGAGAAGTCGTTCCGCCGGATCATGGGCTGCGAACAGTTGTGGATGCTCAAGAGCTATCTCGATGACTCTGCGGAAAGCGAAGAGGTTGCCCAGGAACGCA
>JBARRC010000197.1:0-6721 GCA_049644045.1 Phycisphaerae bacterium | reverse complement strand
GTATCCGCCGGGATAACTGCGGTAATACGGCCTGGTCCAGGAGGTGGTCGATCTGCCTGGCGCCCACGTCCACCTGGTTGCAGCGATTCGCTATCGCCTCATACACGCCGTCCTCGACCTCGAGCGTCATGTTGTGGGCGTCGGCGAGCCGCTTCCCGACCTTGCTCATCTTCATGCGCGCGATCGACTTTAGGATATCCTGCCCCAACGTCAGGAACGGGACGACCGTCGTGCGCGCCACCAGCGCGGGCTTGAAGTGTTCCCGTAGATGCGGGTAGATCGCCTCCTTGAGATCTTCGTAACCGACGTCCTCGTCCGCCTCGCACATGCTCTGGATGACGTCCGTGCCGAGGTTGCTGGTCATCACGATCACGGTGTTCTTGAAGTTCACGACGCGACCCTCACCATCCGCGAGCGTGCCCTTGTCGAACACCTGATAGAATAAGTTCATCACGTCCGGGTGGGCCTTCTCGACTTCATCAAGAAGCACCACGGAATAGGGGTGTTGCCGGACGGCCTCGGTCAATACGCCGCCCTCGCCGTACCCAACGTACCCCGGCGGAGACCCTTTAAGCTGTGAGACCGTGTGCGATTCCATGAATTCCGACATGTTGATCGTGGTCAGGAACCGCTCCCCTCCGAAAAGCAGATCCGCTACGGCAAGCCCGAGCTCCGTCTTACCCACACCACTGGGCCCGACACACATGAACACGCCCATTGGCTGGGCGGGGTTACCGAGCCCGGCCTTCGCCGTACGGAGCTTCTCCGAGAAAATCGACAGCGCGTGATCCTGACCAACGACACGCCCACGCAGACGGTCTTCCATCTGCAGAGTGGCCGCGATCTCATCCTTGACCATGCTTCCCACCGGAATCCCGGTCCAATCCGAGACGATGGCCGCCACCGCTCCCGCATCGACATGCGGATGAAGCAGAGGCGCGTCGCCTTGAATGTCGGCCAGGGCTTTCATCGCCTCATCGATCTGCTCGCGAAGCGCAGCCTCATCCTGTTCCCCGGTGGACGGGGCCGCTTCTTTAACATCTTTATCTTTGTCGGAAGTCTCCGCATCCGCGCCGGCCGTGGCTCGGTCATCCCCGCCGGTTCCTCCCTCCGGTTTTGCAAACGCCCGAAGCTGCCCCCGCAGCTCGAGGATCCGATTGACGGCACTAAGCTCGGTCTGCCAGCGGTTCTCAACCGCTTCGCGCTCCGTTAGAAGCGATTCGCGCGTTTCCTCCATCTCGACGATCATGTTCTCGTCCGGGCAGATGCCGCTCGCCTCGTCACGTTGGATGGCTGTGATTGCGGTATCCAAATGGCTAAGCCGCCGATCGAGGTCCTCCAATGCTGCCGGCCTTGTCTTCAACCCGACCGTGACCCGTGCGGCGGCAGTATCCAGAAGATCAACCGCCTTGTCCGGCAGGAATCGACCGCTGATGTACCGCTCGGAGATATTGACGGCGGCGGTAACAGCATCATCCAGGATGACGACCTTGTGATGCTTCTCGTATTTGTCTTTGAGGCCGCGCAGCATCACGACTGCGTTTTCGATCGTCGGCTCATCGCAGCGAACCAGTTGGAATCTTCGCTCCAGCGCGGCATCCTTCTCGAAATACTTCTTGTACTCCGCCCAGGTCGTGGCAGCCACGGTCCGCAGTTCGCCGCGGGCGAGCGCAGGTTTGAGCAAATTCGCCGCGTCACCGCCGCCGGCCGCACCACCGGCACCGATCAGGTTGTGGGCTTCGTCGATGAACGTAACGATGGGCTGCTCGCTTTCCTTGATCTCCCTGATGACGTTCTTCAGCCGGTTCTCGAATTCCCCCTTGACGCTCGCACCGGCCTGCAGCAATCCCAGATCGAGTAAAATGAGTTTGACACCCTTAAGCGTGGGCGGCACGTCGTCCTCGATGATCCGCAAGGCCAGCCCCTCGACGATGGCCGTCTTTCCGGTCCCCGGCTCACCGACAAGGATCGGGTTGTTCTTCCGCCGTCGCGCGAAGATATCGATCAACTGACGGATTTCATGATCACGCCCGAAGACCGCGTCGATTTCGCCCGCCTGAGCCTTGGCTGTCAGGTCAATCGTGAATTGCGTCAACGCGCCGCCCTCGATGGGCGCGGCGCCCGGGGCAACCTCACCGCGGGCCGGCGCCTCCGCCGAGCCCAGCACGATCTCATGGAAGTGGTCGCGAAGCTGGTCGACGTCGATCCGGTCGAACTCCGGCGTGAATTCGCCCACCCGCGTGTGGGACGGATTCAACGCGAAGGCGAGGATCAACAGTCCCGACCGGATCTGTTCGAAGCCGAACTCGTCAGCCAGCACGGCCGCCGATTGGAACAGCTCGACGATCTTGGGCGACAAGGCCGGCTTGGCCCGGTGCCCGCTGGGCAGATCCTCCAATATGCGCTGCAGTGCCCGGCGAATCTGAGACCGGTCGACCTTGAAGGTGTTGAAAACCTGCGTCACGTCACCCGCCGTGTCGTCCAGCATCCTGAGCAACAGGTGCTCCGGCGTCACCTCAAAATGCGTACGGGACTGGCAAAGGGAGGTGGCGCCCTGGAACGACCGCAGACAATTAGGGTCGGTCCGTGCAATTAACTTCCGAAGATCCTCAGCTTTCACAGATGTATCCATACTCGTTCATTCCTTACGCGGCACACACGCACGACGATGCATCAAACGTCACCGAAGTCTCGGGTATCTCTTCCGTCCGTGCCCAACTCGTGAATCCAAGTCGACCCGCTCCGTCGTCCGACGACAACCGCAACTGGGGAACCTCCTCAGCCTGCAGCCGAAGCTCGATCGTGACCGACAGCGGGTCGGCACAATACAGTGCAACCAGCGCGCGTGTCTGAGCGTGGCACGGCTCGCCCGGGAGGAACGACAGATACGTCGCCCAGTCCGTCGGGCCGATCGTCACGTTGAACGCGCCGTTCAAATCGTAGACCTGTTCACCAACGGTCAGGTCCAAGCCCAAACCGCTGTTCGCTACGCCGATGCAGTTCCGGTCGGCGGGCGAGACGGGCACCCACCTCCCGACGCACTGTTGAACTTCGATCGGCGCCTCTCCCCAGTAGTCCCGCAGCATGCCTTCAAGAGTCGTCGCCGACCTCGGATGTTGCGTCAGAATCCCCGCATAGCGCAGTAGCCGAACCGGGGACACGCCCAACGCCGCTTCATCGTAGCTGCGAGGACAACCGATCAACCAGAGAAGATAGTCAGTGATCACATCGCGGCTAAGCAGACCGAACGCTCGGTCATACCGGTATTTCAACCAACCACGGTAAAAGAGCGAGATCAGACGATGATGGAGGATATCCAGAAAATCCCGGACCGGGGTTGATGTCGCGTCCCGCCCCTCCATCCGGCGGGCACCCGGCGAGTCCGGCCCAGCCGTGTCGGACGCCGACGCCTCGTACTGCTCGACCGACCGCAGAAGGTCGACGGCGTAGTGCAACGGGAGCGGCGTACTAACGCCGTACAGTCCCATGAAGGTTACTTCAAACTGGTAGAATGAGCTGTCGCTGGCGGCATCGGTCCAATGGGTGATGCGCCGCACGTCAGTGGGTGGAAACCCCAGCGATACATCAGGGCGAAATCGAAACGATTCGTCGCTTACGGGGCCACGGTCTCCCACCGGCACACGAACGCTGCCGTACCGTTCCAGCAGCCACACCGCCTCGAAGAAATCGAACTCCCATCCCCGGGCAAACAGACGTTCCAACAACGCGGTGTCACCCACCGTCATCAGTGTCGTCTTGTCGCCCGCTGAAGCCATGTTACGCGCTCAACCTTGATCCCGCAGGTGTCAACTGTTCTCCCCATCGCGGCGGAAACGAGTACACCTGTCCACTTCGTGAAAACCGAACAGTCAGTTGGCTGTACGCGTTCACCGTCGCATAGAGTCCCATGAAACGATCCAGAACCACGGAAAACAGATAAGCGTCACCCT
Organism: Phycisphaerae bacterium; assembly: GCA_049644045.1. Taxonomy (GTDB): domain Bacteria; phylum Planctomycetota; class Phycisphaerae; order UBA1845; family UBA1845. Next base: position 2,771 of record JBARRC010000197.1, on the reverse strand, counting down.
CGCCCGTAAAATGATCCTCGTTCAGTGCAACCGCGATCTGCGAACCGCGGACCGGCGCTCCGCGAACCAGCCGTTCATCGAAGGTTGTCTTGATGTCCAAAATCCCCTCCAGCATTCGCTGGTGCGCCAAGGCGCGCTGCGCGTCGTGTTCGGACTGGAAGTCGTAAACGCGCAGCAACTCCTTGAAATGTTCCACCTCGGTCAGCGAAACGTAGTTGAGCGACATATGGGAGATCAGACGCCAGTGGAGTGCTTTGCCCAGCGGCGGTGCGATCGTCGCCGTCGGCTTGGCGATGTTTCTGAACCTGACGCCGGCCGGCGAGCTATCGGTGGGTTCACAAATATCTCCCGCCCGCAACGCGCCGGGAAGGTCACGATTCGTGCATGTCAGTTCGATCGAGATGGTTTCCTTCGCCGGGAAGCCGCCCGAAGTACCACCCGAAACAAATGAAATATACATGTCGGTGCCAAAACGCGGGTCGCCGCCGAGAATGTTCTGTGTCACGTGTGTTTGATAGTACGTCGCTTCACGCGGATCGGCCGTGGCCATGTGATGGAAGGAGTAGAACGGCTCGTACTTGCGAGACTCAAGCCCTTCCGACCGCACGAGTCCTGCCACCTCGTCGATCGAGTACACCTCCAGATGGCGACGATCGGCGACGCCCGACTTGGCCGGTCTGATCAGGTACTGCGTGCGGTCGTGTTGCAGGCGGATCGGGTCTGCGCTGTGCGGGAACAGGTTGACGATCGGCATGCAGTGCAGCCGCACGTTCTCCCGCGACACCAGCGGAAACGACTCCAGCCGGCGGTTGAACGTCACCGCCAGCTCCAAGGTATCGGTCAGTTCGAGTTGGCGGACCGCCCCGTCCAGACCTTTCACGTCTACGAAAAGGAACCGCTCCTTGAAGGCGAAGTACTCTTGGAGCAGGCGATAACCGGCGAAGGACCGCGACGGATAGGGCAATACGCCTTCGCTGCGGTCGAGCCCGGCGGGCGTCACCGTTTCGGAGCCGATGCGCATCTCGCGACGGTTGTGTGCCGATGACCCGTCACTCACCGTCACGTGGTCGACGTGCGCTGAAAGCAGAAGGTACAACGTGAACGCCGTCCGGATGTCGCCGGCAAGATGAAAGCGGACCGAATCAAGTTCCAGCCCCTCCAGGGGAACCTTCTCCGACGCTTTCAACCGAATGATGAGCCTCACCGGGTCGGCCGCCGCGGTTTCAAGGCGGACTTCCTCCACAAACCAGGGCCGAACCTTCGCTGCCCAGCATGAACGATAACGGCAACTCGTGCCGTCGATCGGGACACTCGCAAACTCGCTGCCGGCCTTGACGACGAGCGGCGCCTGCATCGCGTCAATCTCCGGCAGAAGCTCCAGAACCGTCATCGAGGGGACGGGCCGCAGGTAGTGAGGCCAGAGCAACCCCATCATGTTCGCGGTCAGCTCCGGCAGCTCGTCATCGAGCTTCTGGCGGATGCGCCCGCAGAGGAACGCCACCCCCTCCAGGAGGCGTTCCACATCCGGGTCCGACCCGCGGTCGGACAGGAACCGCGCTATTTCCGGGTTGGCCCGGGCGAACTCCGGCCCGACCTCCCGAAGATAACGCAGTTCGTCCTGGTAGTAGGTATTACTCATGGCTCAACCTACTCCGACACGTCGAACTGACCGCTTCCGGTCACCGCGGTTTCGTAGCAAACGCGGTGTTCACCGGTTTGGCCGACTAGAACGGCATCGACGCGAAACGATAAGGTCTGCCGTGCGTCCTCATTGATGACACGGGTTACGCGCACGCGACGGAGCCTGGGCTCGTATTTCTCGATCGCCACTCGGACCGCATCTTGGATCAACTGCACGTAATCGCCACCTTCGACGGTCAGGTCCGTCAGGGCGGGCAGACCATAGTCGGGCATCGCCTCGCTTAACCCGTGACGCGCGTTGAGCAGGCGCGTCAGATGACGGCGAACCGAATCCATTAACGCTTCGACGTCTTCCGTGGTCGAGGACTCATACCGGCCTCGACCACGACCGCCGCCGACAGCGATCCGGTCCAGAAGCATCCGCTCGCGGCCCATCCGCCACATCCTCCTCGATGGGCACCCCAGTTAGATGACTCCCGGCTCGGGCGGTCGACACCCGTCGATGCCGACGCCAGGCCCGAGCCGTCGCTTCAATGCTGCTTAGGCAGCGCCGGGCTGGCGCCATTTGTCCATTTCCACCACGCTATCCGGCAGCCAGTTCCATTCAATCTCCTCGTAGACGAAGCTCACCTGCTCCATATGCCGGTAGCTCTCGTTCGTAGGGACGAAGCTCATCGGCATGTATGGTTGTACGTCCACGATGCGGGCGTTTCTCAAGGTGATCCTGTAGTACTCATCCTCCGAGCGGGTGGCCGGGTCGATCCGGTAGAATGTGAGAATGACCTCCGCCAGGTTCTGGCCCGTACACATGGCCTTGTGGAAACCGGGCGTGGCCTTGTCGACCACCTTCACGACCCGCAACGGACTGTGAACGCGCACGCCCGTTGCCTCCCCGGTCGTCGGCAGGACCGGCTGGTGGATGTTGTGCTCGATCTCGAAGATGTCGCTCGTGTCCTCACGATTTTCCTTCTCCGAGGAACCAGGGTACTCCGCTACTTTCAGGTTACATGGGGTTGGCATCAGTCTCTCTCCTTAGCCTAACGACGCAAGTTGTCTGTTCCATTCCGGTGCCCCACCGCGGGGCCCGCGCCTGAGACAGCACCTCGTGCCTGATTCAATTGACCGCATTG
>JBARRC010000196.1:0-1545 GCA_049644045.1 Phycisphaerae bacterium | reverse complement strand
TCCAATAGCCTGCCAGGTCCTGCGCCTCCTGGCCGAACGACACTGCCGGCCAGAGCAGCAAGTTCAGACAGCAAGCCACCACGAACGAAACCCGCTTCATTTTCCTGAATGTAAACGCCATGTTTTTCCTCTAAGTCAACCGGCGTGGGGCGTGCGTCTCACGCCGAGAGCGTTGGGTGGGTTCTGTGAACCCACCATTTCTTGGCCATTGGATTCGCACACGGTGGGTCGCATGACCCACCCTACTATCTAGTGTTGTGACACACCTGAACTTGCGGGTTCGTTACCGGATCAGAGCCGCGGGCGCCAGCCCGCGGACTGGTCCCACCGCTAGCGCGGCTGGCTCTGACTTTGTCCCGATGGGCGTCCCGCATTCCGGACAGCGATCGGTCACCAGACCATATAGCAGGTAATCGCACTTCGGACAACGTGGTTCCTCGATTCGAATCGAGATGCGCAGCTTGCACGCGACACAGGACGAGTCTCCAACTTTAATCGGCTGCTTCTTCCGGCACCGTGGACACACGACGGTCATCTCGGTGAGTTCGGACGAAAGCGGTTCGAAGTCCACCTTGCGATTGATCCGGGCTAGCACGCAAAGGGCCATCGTTCCGCACCCGGTAACGATACCGGCCGCGGCCGCGAGACGACCGAGCACGTCGTCGAGATTATAGTGAAAGAGGCGTTCGTCGGCGATGATGGCATCGACCAGGCAGGCGGTGAGGATTGCTGCAGCGATCGTGCCTCCGCCCACCCAGCGTTGGTCGCGCGTCAGGGGGCACATCAAGCAGAGGTTTGCGTGGCCTACGACAGCCGCCACGCTTGAAAACGCGCAGAACATGACAAAACCAAGATCAGTCCCGGCGCCGATCCAGATCTCGACCAGGCACATCGCGCAGGCGACGATGCTCGCCACGATTCCGGCCCAGCGCCAGCTTCTGCGATCACTTCTGCCACCGCCTACGAGGCACACCGTGGCCAGCCCGCCGAAGACGAACAGGGCACCGCTTGTCTCCCACCAGTCCTCGTTGATGTGGAATCGGCGGGGCACCCAGATGGCAAGTAAGCACGCGACGAATGTCGCGAGGGTCACAACCATCCCTACACGGGCAGCGACGAATCCGTACGGCCTTTGCTGGAGTCCCGTGAGAGACATGACCAGCAAGGCTGCGAGACCGAAGAGCACCATAGTCAAGGCGATCTCATCGTCCCAGGATTTGCCCAACAAATGGCGCGGTGCTTCCCAGATCAGCATGAGGGCCATCACGAATTCGAGAATCACCCCGGCCATCCCCAGCAAACCGGCCGCCCGTGACTTCTCGCGATCAACCAGAGCCGAGACCGGCAGCATCAAGGCGCACGCAAACGCCGTGGTCAGCCCGGTACCGACGATCCTCCAGGGCAGGGCACCGCGGAGGGACAGCACGGCGAGAACGCCGGTCGCCGCGGCAACGGCCAAGGACCACAGCATGACCTGCAAGAGAATCGTTCGAAGTGGCATGACAGCTAATTACCTTTGCTGCGTTTTTCGATCTTGGCCCACGT
>JBARRC010000195.1:0-2303 GCA_049644045.1 Phycisphaerae bacterium | reverse complement strand
GATGTTGGGGGCAAGCTGACGAGCGTACCATCTCCTGTGGGATCGCTTGCCGCGGCGCTGGAGGAAGTGGAGTCGTCACGGGGGTCGGTCAAGCTAAAGTACCTCATGGCCAAAACGATCTTGTCCGGGCGACCCTACGACAAGGGACGCCAGCCGTGGCAAGATTTCGATCTTCTCTTCTCGATCCGGGATGCCATCGTTCATAACAAACCGCAGAAGATGGGCCAGGACACCCACAAGATCGTCGCGGCACTTGCGTCGCGCGGGCTCTGTGAGCGCGAAACCCCCACGGTCAAGTCGAGTTGGCTTTCTCGAATCACGACTCGGTCTGTTGCCCGCTGGGCCTGCAATGTTGTCCGTGACATGGAGGCTTCCCTTCGTGAGCATATCCCTGAGGGTCGAACGGGGGAAGTCCACCCGTTCATGGTCATGGCGTTTGGCGGCCCGCATTTTCAGGGGGTAGAATAGGGACCGGCGCGTGGGCCCCGTTTCGTAGTCGGACCACGGGGCGGCAAATGGGCCTGTGCGGCGTGCGGCGCGTCCGTGGACCCCAGGAGCCGGTAGGCCAAGGTACATAAGCGCGGAAGGAGAAGCGGGCAGAGAACCGGTTGGCGTTCCTGTCTGCGCCGGATGCGCGCCTACCTCGTTGACGCCGTTCGCCTTGCCGAGCCGGAAGCAGCGTCCTTCCAGAAGCACGCGGAATCGGCGGCCGCACTGGCATTGGACCCACCACCTGTCTGCGTGCAACGCACAGGCAGGCAGCGCGCTGCCATTGCCCTGGTTGGCCAGCGTGGGGTACTTGTGCAGCTTAACTCCGCCGCACGCCGGGCATCGTGGCCGCTCGACGGTGACCGTGGTCAGGCGTCGCCGCTTTATCCGATTCGGTTCGGGTTCAACTGCAGGTTCGATCATGCGGCCCTCCGTTCGGTGTCACCGGCTGTCAGCGAAACGGTGGAAGATTCCCAGGAATTCCGCCGGTTTTTTCCTTGATGTCTTCGCAGCGGTTTGCCCTCATGGGAACGTGAACCACGCCGCGTCGCGTAGAGGCGGCAACACCTTTTTGCAGGAGACATGTGATGAAGAAGAATGAGGTGAAGATCGGCGGCATGTACGTCGCTAAGGTGAGTGACAGGATCGTGGCGGTGCGGATCGACAGCACTAACAGCAAGGGCGGCTGGAACGCGACCAACACACGGACGGGCAAGCGCATCCGCATCAAAAGCGCCCAGCGCCTGCGCGGCAAGGCCGACGAGACGACGAAGGCCCAGGAACCTGAGGCGGCCGAGGGCGCCGTTATCAATGACAAGAAGGCCGAGGCAACGGTCACCAACAGCGAGAGGCCTGAGACTGCGGGCAAGGCCGCGACCAAGAAGGCCAGGTTGAAGAAGGTCAAGGGCAAGCAGAAAGCCACGCGTGTCAGCGCACTCGACGCGGCTGCCCAGGTCCTGGCCCAGGCGGAGAAGCCCATGCGGGCACAGGAACTGATCGCCGCGATGGCTGGCCAGGGCCTGTGGCAAAGCCCGGCCGGCAAAACGCCACACGCCACGCTCTACGCCGCGATGCTGCGCGAGATCGCCAAAAAGGGCGACGTGGCCCGCTTCAAGAAGGTCGACCGCGGGATGTTTGCGTTCAACGAGGCGGGTGCCTAACCGATGACTGCCACACAGGAACGCAATGAGACCTTCGAGGTGATTGACGGCCACCTGGTTCGCGAGGTCGTGCCGCGCCGCGGGGAACCATACGAGCACCGGTGCCCGCGTACGTCGTTCGAACAGGTGGCCCACGCCATCGATGAGGCGGGTGGCGAGGGCTTCACGCTCGAGTCGCTGGCGGAGCACGAGGATCTGCCATTCACGCAGGTCGCCGTGGCTCTGGCGTTCATGAAGGAGCGTGGCATCGTGGAGACGCGCTTCCGCCGGAACTACGCCGCGACCGAGAGCGTCCACCTCGACGCCATGACCGAGTTCTGCGCTCTGGCCGAAAACGGCTAACCGCATCACGCCCCCTTCCTCGACGCCTCGGCAACCGCCGGGGCGTTGCTCCGGTTTCAGTATCACGCTCATGCTAGCTCCACCGGTCGAGTATGGCGCTTAGTCGGCCGTCGTTGGAATCCACTCCCACCACTCGCCAGCTCACAACCCGTAATCCGTCGTCCACGAGGTGATTCGATGGGACCGGGATCATCGGATGCATTGAAACGTGGAGGCGGCGAAGGAGAGCCGCTTGTTGCGACTCCTGCAGCGATGTCCACCAGCTCGGCCGCCAAAACAAGTTCTCGAAACCCCAAACAAGGCGAACCAACG
>JBARRC010000194.1:0-2382 GCA_049644045.1 Phycisphaerae bacterium | reverse complement strand
CTCCTGTGGCCTCTTGAACGCCGAACCTGCATGTCCGCGGGATGCAGGCGGCCCGGACGGCGCAATAAACCCGGTCGATATCTGCGGCTGTTCCCGCACAGGTCTTTGGAGACTCTCGCGTTGGACGGGACCACGAAGGACCTTCTGTCAGTTCTGTCAGTTCGTCCGAAGCATGTTCGCCAGAAGACCCGCGCCGGCGGGAAGGGCTTCTGTCAGTTTTGTCACTGACCCTCATGGACATATCCAACGTCTTCGAGTTGCACGCGCGCCTTCGCACTGCACTCGAAGAAGGCCGGCATTCAGCGCACATCTCAAACGTATACAGATCGCAACGCAGAGAGCAAATGCGATTTGGACTCGCTGAGGAGATTTATGTTGGCGTCGTTGTCAGGAAGTGACACGCATGGACTGAAGTGACGGACGCACCCAAAAAACCTTCAGGGAACCGTCGCTTTTTTCCCTACTCTCTCGGAATCCGGAGCGTCGAACATGATCGGAGCTTCCTCCGGGAAACACGCCAGACACGAGATAATGATGACGAACATCCTTCACATGTCACGAAAAGGGGACGCCGTGCAAGGCGTTCGAGACATTCGCCGAGCCTCCGGATGATCCTACGCAACGTCCTTTACAATATGCCAATTAGGGCGGGGGAGCAAGCCCAATCTGGGCCTGAAAAGAGGGCGTTTCGGGAGCGGGCTGCTGAATGACGTCGGAGAATGACCGGCTAAGCGCGGGCCGGCTGACCCCGTCTGAGAACGAGCGTTCCAGCTGTCAGCAGGAGCAGGGTCATTGCGACCATACCCCATTCGGAGACTGTTGGAATGGCCTGCCAGCAACCTGGACGGACGTCTTTAAGACACGACTTACCTCCGATGGCTTCATCACGGCCGTCGAAGGAAACTGTTCCGTCAAAGCACTGCGTGCCCGTTGCTCCGCCTGGCGGCGTAATGTCGTAGGTCACCGTGCGTGAGAGATCGTCGAAGAAGGCCCCCCACTTGACCTTATGGTTCTCGGAATCGTATACCCCGCCATCGCTGATACTGTCGATGTTGGTCCAGCCTGCTGGAGGCGAGTCCTCGAGAGCGTAGTTCAATGTGCCATCTGGAGGGTCGATCGCGATTGATACGGTAAGGGTGACATCCGGGCTGCAATTATCCGGAAGATCTCGTGTCGCACCATCTGCGAAAGCAGGTGCAGCGATATTTGTCAACGCAAACAGTGTAAGAAGGGGTCTGATGCCGCCGCCGAAACCTTTGTAGTCAGAATACATGGGGTCTCCTCCTCTGCACTATGGGAAACATTGCCTCTTGCACATACAAGCCCTCGGGGCCAAACAAGTCCAACCATCCTTGCTTGGTTCGGGGGTCACGCTTTCTTTGTCTTACTCAATGGCGACGGGATAATTCACACCATCGAACGACACAATACCCGAGAAACCGTCTCCTTGTGCCTTGACCATAAGCCCGCGAGCCTTGAATGTCACTGTACGCGACAGATCTTGGAAGAATGGCCCCCACTTGACCTTGCGGTGAAGTCCATCCCACTCACCGGCGTCGCTGATCGTTGTCACCTTCCAACCTATCGGGATTTGGAACTCCAGGGCCATGACCGAGGCGCCCTGGGGAGCCTCAACCGTGACGGATAGCTTCACCTCCCGAGTCCTAACGTAGCGCCCGGAGTCGACAGGGACGAGCTGCAGCTGCGCTGTGGCGTTTCTTGGTGCCGGAATACCCGCAGCAAACCCGGTGCCCAGGTCTCGTCCTTGACTTACCCCTTCGCAGCAGCCCCAAGCGACTGCTGGGCAGGAGGTCTGATACCAGTCCTGCGTAACGTCGTCCCAACAGTAGCACTCGCCGCTCCTCCAGAGGTAGCCCGCCCGCGTTGTCCCTGCCATGTCGTCGTTGCACCCGGCCCGCCACGCGTAGCCGTAGCCTGTAACTTCACACAGCTCGACTCGCCTGTCCTCGCACGTGGCACAACTGCAGTCGATGCGGTCTCCGCACGCTGGTTGCGGTTGATCGGCGGGAATGTATTGGCACGGCTGGACCTCGTAGGCACCCATGTCGACAATTGGTGCAGTGTCGCAACCGGTGTCGTGGACGGTGGGATCATCAACAAACCGCGGGTTGCCGGCTGCGTCGAACGGCACTTGCTCGGTGGTATCGCCGTCATCGTCTAGGTCGCCCGCGTCCGCCGGTACGGCCGTGTTGTCACCGGCGTCGATAGAAGGTGAGTGTCGTGACAAATCCAGGTCGCCGTAGTCGTCGTCGTCCGTACCCCATGTGCCATCGGGGCCGGGGTCCGGGTTCCGGATGAATAGAGGGTCGTCGTCGATGTTCCCGATGCCTGGGAACACATCCAGATCATCAGGATCGAAAT